>CAOKJI010000091.1 GCA_948468495.1 uncultured Dorea sp.
ACTACAATCTTCACCATCGGCGGATGCCTGATTATGGTTATTGCAGCAGGTTTATTCTTCGCAAGCCGCAGAAAAGCATCCAAATAGTTAAATCAATATACCATAAAACAATTCAGCCTTAGCTGAATGTGATTACAATCACAAATGTACTTATCATAAAGCTCCGGGGCTGCATCCTGCCCCGGAGCAGCAAAGACAAGAACCAAAATCATAGCATATATAAGCGGCACAGCAGGCATGCAGTTCCGGATATATGCCAAATCTAGAGCAATATAGTTACAACAGCAAGGAGAGTTCGGATGAAAAAACATGCAAGTAAAATTTTCATAGTGATTCTATTTTTAGCCGGATTGTCCTTACTGCTGTATCCATTTGCAGCCAATCAGTGGAATAATTACAGACAAGAGCAGCTTGTCTCCAATTATGAGCAGGTAGTCGCTGAGAAGGAAGCGGCGGGCACGCTGGATTATGACGCAGAGTGGCAGAAGGCAGAGAATTATAATCAGGCGCTGCTTCCAAGTATTCTTCCGGATGCTTTTGCAGTGGCGGAGGCTTCCGGCGAGGACGATATCTATATGTCCAGTCTGAATATTGCCGGAGACGGCATCATGGGGACAGTAGAGATTCCCAAGATTAAGATTACGCTTCCTATTTTCCATGGTACGGATGAGGAAGTCTTAGAGAAGGCGGCGGGACATCTGGAGGGAAGTTCCCTTCCGGTAGGTGGGGAGAATACCCACGCGGTAATTACCGCGCACAGAGGACTGCCAAGCGCCGCGTTATTTACGGATTTGGATAAGATGGAGAAGGGCGACCATTTCCTACTTCATATTCTGGATGATACGCTTTGCTATGAAGTAGATCAGATAACGACGATTGAGCCGAAGGAGACCGATGCGCTGTCGGTGGAGGACGGAATGGATCTGGTAACGCTGGTTACTTGCACGCCTTACGGAGTGAACAGCCATCGTCTTCTGGTAAGAGGGCACAGAGTACCGTATGACCCGCAGGCGCTTGAGGATGAAGGGATTCCGTTAAGTAATATGAGCCTGCATACCAATTACATACTCTGGATTGTAGTAGGACTTTTGGTAACGGGAATATTTAGTTTCTTCCTATATAAAAGGGAGAAGAAATTAAGAAAAACTAAGTCAGCGGCAAAAGCGCCGGAAGGAAGCGCCGGGACAACAGACGCCGGGGAAGAGCAGGAGGAATCGTAGGTATGAAGCGAAAAATATCCACATTTCTATTCGGGCTGCTGTTCCTTGCAGGATTTGGGATACTTGCGTATCCAACCATATCGAACCAGTGGAATACTTACCGCCAGTCAAAGCTTATTTCTAATTATGAATCGGCAGTCAGCGAGATGACGGAGGAGGATTTTGAAGAAGCATGGGCGGCAGCCAGAAGTTATAACCAGACATTTGAAAAGAATAGTATACGCAGTGATGTATTTGGCCTTGAGGAATCGGACTCGTTGGAGAATACGGAGTATTGGAAGGTGCTGAATGCGGCGGGGGATGGTATCATGGGATACATTACCATTCCGAAAATCAACATCCGTTTATCCATTTACCATGGTACGAACGAGGATGTGCTCCAGACCGGGGTCGGCCATCTGAACGGGACGAAGCTTCCGATTGGCGGCGAGAGCAATCACAGTGTTCTATCCGCTCACAGAGGACTGCCGAGTGCGAAGCTGTTTACCGATATCGACCAGCTTAAGGAGAAGGACCGTTTCTATGTGCACATTCTGAATGAGGACTTGGCTTATGAGGTGGACCGGATTCTTCCTATGGTGGAGAAAGATGATTATGACGCGCTGGAAGAGGCGTTGAAGATAGAGGAAGGTCAGGATTATGTGACACTATTTACCTGTACGCCTTATGGAGTGAACAGCCACCGGCTGTTGGTAAGGGGGCATCGGGTTCCCTATGACGGGGAACTGGAATCTACTCCTGTTGCTTCTATGGTACAGGCGATTCAGAATTATTATATGCTGTATCTGCTTCTCGGACTTGGCGTGACGGCGCTGGTGATTCTTGCAATGCGCCGCATCATGAAAAAGAAAAATAGCAGGCAGCCGGAGGCGGTAGATACGCCGGATAAGGCGCCGAAGGAAGCAGAAAACGACCAGACTTAACTGAAATGGAAGAGAGCACGAAGACGGAATGTACAAAGAGGAAAGAATAGAGAGCCGGAAACTGAAGACAGGAAGTCTAAAGTCAGAGCAGAAACCGAAAATCAGGACATAAGAACTGTGAGGAGGGAAAAAGTTGAAGATAAGCAGAAAAGGAAAAACCGGATGTGCGCTGGTGCTGACAGCGATGGTAACGCTGACCGGTTTGTCTATGGAACAGACATACGCGGCGAAAGGAATCGAGTTGGGCAGAACAGACTGCAGCATTGAAGTATCAGTGGCAATTGGGAAAAATGGAGATGTTCAGGGAAATGAAGAATACTTGGAGGATTTCAACGCGATGAGTATTCCGGTGAATCTGTACCGGGTGGCCGATGTGGATGTGACAGGTCAGAAATTTACGCCGGTGAGTCCCTTTACATCTGTGGACTTAAGCGGGATTCATAGTACAACAACTGCAGGTGACTGGCAGAAAATGGCGGCGGACGCTGCAAAAGAAGAGAATTTAAAGGCGGCAAAGCCGGTACGGCAGGTTACCGCAGCGGGAACGGCCAGATTCACGAATCTTACTCCGGGGTTGTATCTAGTAGCACCGGAGGCGGCATATAATCCGGATTATACGGTGTGGTATACATTTACCCCGTATCTGACGGCGCTTCCGTCCAGCGCATATACCACACAGTATGACGAGGAAGGCAATCCTGTTGGGAATACAGGAAGCAGCGACGACTGGGATTATGATACTGAGATAGGCCTGAAACCGGAGGCGGAGCCGCAGTTTGGAAGCCTTAGAATTAATAAGGTTCTGGATAACTTCAACGAGACGCTGGGGAGAACGACCTTCGTATTCCAGATAGAGGGCAGAGATGCGGATGACAGACTTGTATACAGCGAGGTGGTCAGCACGACTCACGAAAGTCTTGCGACGGAGACCATTGTTCTGGATAACATTCCGGCAGGGATTACCGTAAGAGTAGAAGAGGTCTATCCGGGAGCCAGCTATGAGATTGTGGGCGATGTATGGCAGGATATTAAAATCTGGTCCGACGCGGCAATCGAAGAAGCAGAGGGCGAAATGGCAGGTAACGAGGTAATACAGACGCCGGAGGTATCATTCCGGAACAGGTATGACGGCGGAAACCGCAGTGGATATGGCGTTACCAACGAATTTACAAATAGTGAAGACGGATGGGTATGGAGTTCCAGTCCGCAGGTGCCGGGGCTTGAAGATTAGAAAGGAGCTGTGAGAAATATGAAGATAATACAGAGATATAAGAAGACATTTTTCATGTCTGCTGCAGCTCTCGGGATGCTGGCGGCGCTGACGGTTGAAAGTACGATGGCGTATTTTACAACCTATGTGTCTGCCGGGGGCAGTCAGGTAGTGAACTTAGAAGCAAGAACAGAGCTTGACGAGGACGTAAGTGAGATGACGAAGCATATCGTTCTGCGAAATACCTCGGACAGAGGGGATTGCTTTGTTAGAGTAAGAGTATTTTACGGCGCGGAGATTTCCGTTATTATGACGGACGTAGAAGGGAACGGCGACTGGTATGACGGAGAAGACGGATACTGGTATTACAGACCTATCCTTCCGGTAGGAGGACGGACGTCTCAACTGGATGCATTTATTGATACCACCGGACTGGTGAAACCGGGAACCGATGCGAGTGCAGGAATAGAGTATGTCAAGGATAAATTCAATGTGATTGTTGTGCAGGAGTGTACGCCGGTTCTCTACGATGCAGATGGCAATCCATATGCCGACTGGGATACTGTTTATACAGATTATGAGGAACAGGATGTGCAGGGAGAGGAGGCTGGTAACTGATGAAGAAGAGAAGAAAAGCCTCCGGAAACAGGCGTGTAACGTATGTGCTTCTGGCGCTGGCAATTATGATGCTTCTTGGAAGCGCGGTAGGGAGCACCAGAGCCGCGCTGACGTATTACAGTGAGAATTATACGGCGGAGATAACGGTTTCCCAGATTGGCGTAACTCTTCTGGAAAATGATAAGCCGGTCAGCCGCAGGGACTATAATAAGGACGACTGGGAGGAAGAGACCAACGCGGGGAAAGACGCGGTAAGCGGAGCGCTGCTTCAGGAGATGATACCGGAGGGCGAAGAACTGGTTCTGAATCAGACATATAAAGAAGAGCTGGCAGTGAAAAACAGCGGGAATATTGACGAGTATGTCCGGGTTCGGATTTACAAATACTGGATGGATAAGAATGGGAAGAAAGAGACGTCCCTGTCTCCGGATTTGATTCATCTGAATTTGATTAATACGGATAAATGGATTCAGGGGCAGACTGGTTCTGCAGAGTGTACCGAGTTGTATTATAAGGGAATCCTTCCAGCGGGTAAGCAAACGGAGCTGTTCGCGGATACCATCCGTATTGACGGAGAGCTTGCTAAATCAGTCGAGATTCATGAAGACAAAGAGACGCATGTAATCACTATGATTTATAAATATGACGGCGTAGAGTTCCATGTGGACGTAGAGGTGGACGCAGTGCAGACGCACAACGCGCAGGATGCAATTAAGAGCGCATGGGGCGTGGATGCATCGGCGCTTGGGATTCTGTAAGGGGGGAATGAGAGAATGAAGAAAAGAATACTGACATTAGCCGTGACACTTACTTTTGTTCTCGCGTTCTCTGTGACAGCATTTGCAGAGGAAAGACAGGGCGCGGAAGGATGGCAGGTAATCTTTGACGGCAAGAATATGAACAGTAATTTTTCCGCTGCGAATATGGATGATGAAATCTATAATATGCAGCCGGGGGATTCCGTGGAGCTGACGATTGCTCTTAAGAGTAATTTTAATGGCAAGACAGACTGGTATATGCGGAATCAGGTGTTAGAATCTCTGGAGGACGCCGGAAAGGCAGAGGGCGGCGCCTATGATTATCTGCTGACTTATACGGATACCGCGGGTGAGACGACGACTCTTTACTCCAGCGAATATTTTGGAGGAGAGGGAAGATATAACGGCGTAGGACTTCATGGAGCTACGAAGACGCTGGATGAATTTTTCTATCTGGACAGACTGGGAAATGGTGAAGCTGGGACGGTTAAGCTGAAAGTAAGGCTGGACGGAGAGACCCAGGGTAATGACTATCAGAATACGCTGGCGAAACTGCAGATGGATTTTGCTACGGAGGTTGCGGAGTCTGACGGAGGCGGCGGAGGCCGCAGACCAGTCAGAACCGGGGATCAGTCGAGGATTCTGCTGTATGTAATCCTGTCGCTTGCGGCGGGAATGACATTGCTTATCATAGCTATTATGAGACTACGCGGCGAGAGAGAAGAGGCGGCGGTGACAGAAGCAGGGACCAGACGGCAGAGAATGGCAAGAAGGAGGGAGCGATAAGATGAAGTGTTTTAAAAGCATACGGAGCTTTCTTCTGGTTCTGTCAATGGTGATTGTGGGACTGGGGCAGACTGCATTTGCCGCAGGAGATGAATATACTTATACGGTAAGAGTGTACGCAGGCAATCAGGGATTGGTGACGGAGAAGGGAATCACGATACCGGAAGGCGCGTCGATGACCAGTAACGGAAATCAGGTTGAGATTACCGGTCTGAGATATGATGAGAAGGTGTATATTACAGTTCAGGATATGGCTTCTGCCGAAGATGAACGCTATTATGTAAAAGGCTTAAGAAAGGCCGGGAGAGATAATTCGGAAGCGGAGAATGTGGCTTCAGCCTTTGATGTGGAAGGCGACAGAGACTATGTTGTAGCCTATGGTATTAAGGGAGATATGGTTTCCTATACAATTCATTATGTGGATGCGGATGGTAATGCGCTGTTAGACAGCGATACGTATTATGGGAATCCGGGAGAGCGCCAGTATGTGTCGGCCCGGTATGTAGACGGATATCAGCCCCAGGCATATAATCTTGTAAAGACATTATCCCAGAATACTGCAGAGAATGTCTTTGAATTTCGATATACGCCGGTTACAGTTACACCACCGGCGCCAGAGGCGACCGGAACTGAGACTGCAACGCCGGGAGCAGCAACGACTCCAGGAGCGGCAACGCCGGGGGCAGCAGCGGCCGGAGAAGCGGGCGAAGCTGGAGCAGAAGACGCGGGAACTCCGGAGGAGGGAGAACCTCAGGAAGTCGTACCAGTAGAGGATGAACAGACCCCGGAGGATTTGGTAGATTTGGATGACGAAGAAACGCCGCTGGCGAATCAGAAGTTAGATGACGAACGGCCGGGAACCAGAATGGGGTATCTTCCTGTTTACGTAGGAATTGGAGCGGCGGCAGCGGCAGCGCTTTTGCTGGCGGCAATCTATCTTAAGAAACGTCGGAGCGCAATGGTTCAGGTGGAAGATATACCGGAACTGCTTGAAGACGTCAGCGATATCAGCGAATTTAGCGATGTCGGAGACGACGAGTAGAAGGATATGATTAAACGGAGACGAGGAACAGACGACAGAATAACAAAAGACAGAAAAACAGGCGGAAGAGTAAAGACGGCCTGCCAGATAGTGGGGACGGCAATGATTATTGTTGTAATCCTGCTGTGCTCGCTTCTGGTATTACCGAAAGTGTTTGGCTTCCAGACTTATCATGTAATTAGCGGAAGTATGGAGCCGGCGCTGAAGGTGGGAAGCCTGATTTATATCCAGGAGGGAGACCCCAAAGAGGCAGAAGAAGACGATATTATTGTTTTCTACAGTTCTCTGGAGGACAGGGGGATT
>CAOKJI010000092.1 GCA_948468495.1 uncultured Dorea sp.
GAATACCTATCATCATTTATAGACGCATATCGAATAAAATTTTCACATTCTACCGTTAACTTTTCACATCCATATTGTTGTTCTATTTGTTGAACCTTGTCCGGAAATAATTCCACAGCTTCCACATGATTAGAACATGGTAATAGTAACGGAAGAAACCTTCCGTCCCCCGCGGAAGGTTCCAAAACATTGTCAAAATCTTGTTGCTCTTTTTTAAGATACACAACCATGAATTCTACTAATTCTGGAGGTGTATAATATGAACCGCTTTCCTTTCGATTTCCCATCTACTCTCCTACCTCAAATGCTTATTCACCTTTTATAAATGCCTGATCTATGTATTCATTAAAAATCATATTAGTTTCGATGTAAATATTTTTTTGCTGCTCTGTTAATCTGCCTTCTTGATACAGTTCTTCCAGCTTTTTTAGTTGCATCTTCAACTGCATCGCATTCCAATAAAGATCTGTTCTTCTGATATCTAAATGCAACATGTTACACATACTTTTTCCAACAGATGTTTTCCCAACCACATATCCCTTTTCATTCCGTTCCAAATGTTCATCAAATTCTGGATCCGCTGGATCCACGAACCCGCTCTTTCCATTATGTGGCCGCGCAATATCTTCTGTCGGCCATTTATCCGACTTGGACAAATTACATCTAGAGCAGGCTAAAACCAGATTATAATAATCCTTTTCCCGGCTTTTATCCAGACTCTTCGGAACGAAATGATCTATATGAAACTTCTGATGCAGTACATTTCCATTTTTCCCACAATAACCACACAGATAGTGAAAATCTTGTTCCAACTGTTCTCTGCCATCCTGATAACGCTTTAACTCTGATACATCATTCCGCCGCCGAATTACTTTATCACCATGTACTCTCAATATTCTCTCCTCTATTTTAACGCCTGTTATTCCATTTTATGTTCTGCAATAATCGCATTTCCCAGTTCCAATATACGCTGTAACCGCTCCTCAAATTTTGAATCTAAGATATTTTTTGGTAATTTTTCTACCATCCCATAGGATGACAGAACCTTATACAACTCCAGAAATTCTTCCTCATCCGCTCCTAACTCTCCTTGATGTTTCTTCTCTAAAAGCTCCCGATACCGCTCCAATTTCTGCTGCCGGCGAGTCTTAAATACTTTCGCGCTTTCCAACAAAACCTGAATAAAGTCTCTCAGCTCCGCCTCTTTTTTCTGGTCTGCTGCCTCAGTATCAAAAATATTTTTTGAGTATTTATCTCGCTTTGCCACAAGTCCGTCTGTAATCTGCTCCGTATCTACAGCAGTCATAATAAAACATTGAATATCACGCATAGAATCGTTGATATAATTAATCAATGTAGTTCCGTTAAATCCATAATTCTTTACCATTTTATAATCAATTAACAACACATCAATCTGTTTCTCATAAATTTTATCGAGAATATCCTGTTTGCTCTCACAATCATCTATCAGCACCAGTTCAAGTTTTTTACACCGCCGCTGTAGTGATCTCCTATAAATTTCAAATTCTGTTGGTTCATCATCAATATATCCAACTCTATACATTCCGGCCTCCTAATATAATTTTTACATAAAATCCCGTCTCTGTTCTCTGGTTCTCACTCAAATCAATGGCTCCATTATACTCGGAAATGGTGCGATTTACAATCCACATTCCCATCCCAGTTCCATCGTCTTCATCCTCACCGTCAAAATGATGCCCGCTTTCAAACGGTTCTAAGATCAACTCCGGGCGTTTTTTATATTTGGGAATCAGCCCCCATCCACTATCCCTATAGTCCATGGACAATCCACTTTCAAATCTGAATATATTCAGATTAATCTCTCGTTTCTCCAATCTTCTATCCATTTCCTTATCAAAAGATGCCAGACTGTTAGCAATCAAATTACTAATAATATTCTCAATATCAAACTCAAAACACCAAAGTTCAATATCCGAATCGCATTCATAGATTAAATCAGTTCCACTTTTATTCAAAATATCATTCCACGTATTCATATATTGTTCCAGCATAGTTCGAATATTATGTTTTCTTCTCTTCCGTTTGTCTTTTTTAATGGATTCAATAGTAATGCCAAACCATGATGCAAAATTTTTCTTCACTCTGATTGCACGCAGGATATTTTGCAGGGCATATGCCACATCATTATCATATTCTATAGCTTCATAAGCTGCATTTAACTCAAGGCCAATGTTATTGGTAGATGTTCGAATCTCATGCATAAACATATTGGTAATAATCCCTGTCGTAGCTAACGTCTGAAGCATTTTATTCTCATTCCGCAGTTCTTCCAGTTCTTCCTCCTGCTTCTGCTCCATGTTCGTCACCAGTTTCACAACATCTTCTGGATTTGCAGAGGGAGGCAAATTCGGTTTTAAAGTCTGCTTTTTCGCCTCCTCTGGCTTCTCCTGCCGCCTCTTGACAGATTCCTCCTCTTCCCATCTTTTCCTTTCTTCTGCAAGTTGACGCATTCTTTCCAAGTCAGCCGCCAACTGATTCTTTTTATCCGCATACCTTGCCAGTTTACGCCCCACAGACTGCCGATCCCGTTCAAACTCCGAAATCACAAATAACAAAATTCGCTTAAGCTGCGAGAATCCCTTCCCCTCCTGAATGCCGTTCCGGTTAGCTGCATCCTCCAGGTTTGTATTCTCTCTGGATATTGACACTGTCCCTAACATCTGTTCAGAACCAACACGCCAATTCCCATGCTCCTTTCCAAGACCTGCCGGAGAACGGTTCCGCCTTGCCGAAAGTTCTAACCAATCAAAATCATTATCCCCATACTCGCCGTATGGGCGCACACGGAATTGATCACGATATAGCTTAATTCCGCCAAACTTTTTGGCTAGATTTGCCCTGCCCGTGATATCCTTAGAATAAAATCGCTCCCGTTCCTTTTTGTTTGCGATTATTTTATAGAAATACAGTACGCCTTCAAAATCCCCGATATAATTCTCTTTCTCCCCTATTTCTTCCATGTTAAAAGACTCTTTTTTCTTTTCCCCTTGCAGATACGCCTGCTCCTGTTTATCAAATCCTGCCTCTGCATATACCTTCTGCTCTTCCCCGCGAAAATCAAATTCATTCCTTATAATCTGAATATCCACCAGATTATCGGTAACCTGAAAATCAATTCGATAATCATAGGATTCCACATTTGCACTGGTTATCAATGCCTCTTCCATACTGGTCACATCATCAAAAAACCAAATACAAAAATTCTGTATCACATCTGGAGGCAACAGATTCTCCAAATGATTTCTAAGACGTTTCATTGTCCTTTCATCCCAGACATCGTGAAGATGATCCAACCGAAATGCCGTTCCGGTTTCCGAAAAATTATATTTCTCTATCTCTGACACCACCGCCCGGTTTCTCCAGCTTCTAATTCCAACATGCTCTAGCAGAGACACATCCGTATCATAAACTTTAGCTTTTACTTCTGATATCCTTTTACTTCCATCAAAGTCCCGCCAATCTACAATCCACTCCAGACCTCCTTCTTCTGAAATCGTAAGCATATCACATTCATCAGACATACGATCCAAGGCAAACCGACCGATTCCTTTTGCTCCTGTTTGTATCCTTCCATTTTTTGTAACATAAGAACATTTTTTTGAAGAGTTGCCAATTGTCATCCAATGAGTACGCAGTACTTCCTCCTTCATTCCGCAACCATTGTCCATAATATAGACACATTCTTCTGTATTAGAATAATATAGACAACATACGTTTGCATCAGCATCATAAGCATTTTTTACGATTTCAAGCACTGCTCCCTCTAATTTTGACACATTTTCCCGCCCTATTAATCTCGCGGTATACGCATCTACATCAAACTCTATTTCTCTGACCCGTTTTCTCATAGGAACTCCTTTGGCACAAATATTATTATTATTGTACCAAACTACAAGCATTTCTACAACTTTTGTATCTTAAAAAAATAGTATCTCTATTCTTTCATATATGATAAATCAACTATTTATACAGGCAGACTATCCCTCACACAAAGTGCTCCATCCCCTACCTGCGGATTCGGATACACATCACCCCCCGGAAGCTCCCTCGCCCCGCGCCTAAGATAAGCCTTCACCTTCTCCCCATACTACTAAACGTCTTCTATCTTCATCCAATTCGTTAAAATGATCTGCCACTTCCTGACGATATGTTTAAATGGCAAAATATGTCTGTCCCAAAGCACTCACTTCTTTGTGGAGATCGCCATTTTGTACTATCCAATAGCACGCATATCGAGTGAGTTCTTAATCCTTAACTGGTTTACTCGTTGCACCGGCTTTTGAAACCACTAAAAATCTGCCGCACAACTTAATTGACATATTCTTCATACTCATTTATATTATATGTAATCCATCCCGTTATTCTGCTCAAGCGGATTTTTTTCATATATCCTGTAGTTCTGTAGCCTCTGCAACGAATCCAGAATCAAACTATCACTATATTTCTTGAAACTTTTGTGAAACTATACTATAATTTAAGGAGGAAACTTATTGAACAACAAAACGCAAAAAACTATTATTTCACAGACAGAATCTATAAACGGCATCAAGCTGCTCCGGGAGCTGAATCTTACGGATGATTTTATGTTTGACGTAACAACTAATAATCTGGAATGCTGTCAGATTATCTTGGAACTGGCTTTGGGCATCCGCATCAAAACCATCCGTTGGCATGAAAATCAGAAAGTAATACATAACCTGCCTGGCAAACAGCTCACAGTCCGCTACGATAAACGGCTTCGCCGTTTGCACGAAATAATAGAATCCATACGTTCTAATTCAGAAGTGGAGGCTTATTATATGAAAAGCATAACCAGAGAACAGGAAATTATTGCAGATGCAAAAGCAGAGGAACGCGCCTGCTCTGTTCTCGTCCTGTTAGATGAACTGGGCGAGATTCCAGATAATCTTCGCACACAAATTCTTAACGAACAAGATCTCAACGTATTAAGAACCTGGCTTATAACTGCTTCTAAAGCCAGAACCATTCAGGAATTTACAAATAAGATTTTCTGACAGTACGCCTTCCCCGGCAGCATCGTTTCTACACCTGCATTTGTGAAGCAGTACTCTCAGAAAATCTTCTGCATGGAACATAAGCTTACCACTCCGGATACTCATTGCACAGCAGCCGGTACGGCGCTTCGTCCTCTTCGATTTCGGCAAACCTGCCGCGCGCTTCCAGAAAACGGTTATCATTTTCATCATCATTACACATGGACACTTCGCCCAGCAATACGTCTCCCGTATCTTTCTCAACCATAAAGTCATGATACGTA
This sequence comes from uncultured Dorea sp., assembly GCA_948468495.1. The sequence continues at coordinate 5,321 of CAOKJI010000092.1, forward strand.
TACGGATACAGCGAAATACTTTCTCCCGGCGTCAGCTTTATCTGAGTCCCTGCCGGAACCATATAATTTCTCCCGTCGCTGCTTACCTGTACGTCCTCTCCTGACAGACTCTCATCCTCCGCCGCCTTATAGACCCGGATGAGTACATTCCCGCCTCCCCGGTTGATAATGTCTTCCATCTTCTTCCAGTGAAAATGCATCGGCAATTTCTGGCCCGGCTGCATATACAGAAGTTTCTCCGCATAGGTCTTACTGTACTTTTCTGCCATCCTCACATTTCCATTTCTTATTGTTAACGCCGAGAATCCGATTTTCTTAAAATCTCCGCTGCCAAAATCAGTAATATCCCATCCGAGCATATTATCTTTTACCTCTTCATACTCACACCCTGCACTCTCCCACTGTGCCGGAGTAAATCTGCAAAAAGGCGGCAATTTAAAACAGCACTCATCTATCTTTCTTTCCATAGCCTTTAAAGCTTCATTTATCTCTGAACGTTTCATACCATACACCTTACCGGGCGGTGTCCGCCCGCCCAGAGGACCTGCATTAAGGTGTGCCCCCGGGTATATCCTTTCTATTTAAATCTATGAGCCATATTTCCTGCAGTGCTCTGCTCCTGTCGCTGTCACTGCTTCAATTCCCCTGTATAACTTCAAATCTTCCCCCACCGGACAGAAAGTCGCACAATGCCCGCAGGGCCAATGATGCTGCTTCACCAGTTCTATATGGTACCTGATGCATTGAGTTTTATCCATTCTGTAAGGTCCTTCCCCATTTTCTTCAAAGCAGCCAGCCGGACATTCTCTCTTACATTTTCCACAATGAATGCACAAATCTTCACTGCATTTTTCATCCGGCTCAATCTCTGCGTCTGTAATCACCGAAACAATACGGATTCTGGCTCCATACTTCCGGGTGAGCAGATTATGGCTGTCCCCAATTGTACCCAGACCTGCATAATAGCCGGCCATCACATGGGAAAATGCCGCCGCCGGATTCTTCAGCAAAACTTCAATATTGTCATAACAGTCCCGCGGGAAGAAAAATGCTCTGCATCCTTCCTCAATCATAAGGTACTTTGCAAGATGATATGCCATATCATCCATGATCCGGTTACTTGTGTCATACTGTTCCTGATACAGCATAGAAGGTGCAGTACATGCCATCGGATAAAACAACGGTATCGCAAGTACAATCACGCTCCTAGCCCATGGCCAGATGTTCTGCGGCCAAAACTCCGGCTCCTGTATCGGCTCCTTTTCCCAACTGTCCGCCGCGCAAACCCCTGTAAGTTCTGCACCCAGTTCTTTAGCCTTACGGTATATTCTGCGTTTCTGAGCTGAATCGTATATTTTCTCTTTTGTCATAGTACCGCTCCTTCCCCAGCATTCATTGACATATATTCCTATCATATCTATTTTAGAAATATTTTGCAACAATCTCTGCCTGCCTTCCATAGCTTTCCTTCAGCGCTGGATACAGATTTCGGTAGGTCTCATAGTACTCGTCAT
>CAOKJI010000093.1 GCA_948468495.1 uncultured Dorea sp.
ATCGCCGGGACGCCCCAGACGAAATCATTTACGAAAGGAATCCCCCGTTCTATGGATGTTCTTAAAAATATATCTGCAAATCCATTTTCAATTTCTTTAAAATCACCGGCTCCTTCAATATGAGACACAATATTTAACAGGTCTGTAATACCCTGTTTCTCTTCTTCGTCCAGTGTAATCTCTTGCGGATATTCTACTTTCTGTTCTTCCTCCACAGGCTCTTTCTGTCCTTCAATAACTTCTGGCGTTGATTCCTCTTCAGGCTTACGCATAGCCTTTACCCCCAGAAAGACTATTATTGCCATAATAACGATACCTATTACTATCACTACAGGTATTACCCATTTTTTAAGGCTTGCACTCTTGTCCACTTTCTGTAACCCTGCATCTTGCTTTACAGAGTCAGCCACCTTGTCCATCCCTTCTTGCAAATCACAACCACAGTAAGGACAGAATTTACTATTTTTCTCGATTTCCTTGCCACATTTCCGACAGTACATTCTCATTCCCCCATATCCTATGATAAACACGCTCTAGCTTGTATATTATAACTCAATATTGATATACTCGTCAATATATCACCCAATGCACAGTCTAAAATTTATTACTCATATTCCATATACTAAAACTATTATTATGAAAGTGAGTGATATCAATGAATGAAACAACAGAAACAGGCGCAGTACGTACAACGATAGAGGATAAAGTCTATGAACGTATTGAATACCTCTGCAAAAAGAAGCATTTCACCATGTACAGGCTTGCTAAAGAGGCTGGTATGCCCTACTCCAGTCTCAACAATATCATACACAGGCGTACATGTCCTACGGTCAGTACCTTAGAGAAGCTATGCAAAGGACTGAATATCTCCCTATCTGATTTCTTTGATTTTGAATTATATCCGTTGAAAGACGACAACCTCACTCCAGATGAAGATGAACTGATAAACAAATACAGAACACTGCCACAGAATAAGCAAACGCTCCTTCATGCTTATATTGACGGTCTGAGCCAGAAATAAAGAAGGGGCTGTCGCACTAAGTGATTAGTGCATAGCTCCTTTCTTATGCAAAAAATAACTGCCAGACCTCGAAAGAATCCGACAGTTGGTGTAAAATTATTGTATGACCAAACACATTACATAGTACCAAATACAGGAATGACATCTAATAAAATTCAAAATGGCAGGACGGGAAGCCATCTGTTTCCTGTAAAAAGTGCTTAATTTTTGACATGTTAAAACAAACTTTCAGGCCACGAGAAATGGCTTGTTAAAGTATGCTCTTTTTATAGGATAACAGAAAAAAACGGAGCTATTTCCGGAAACCACATATAGAACTATTTCAATATCCGTTTCCATGGTGTCTTCCATGATGTCTTCCACTTCCATTGCACTGACCTCCACCATTTCCCCAACTGCTATTCGCTGAATTGCCGTTCCCTGAACTGCCGTCTCCTGAATTACTGTTCCCCGAATTACCGTTTCCTGAATTATCGTTCCCCGAACCGCCGTTTCCTGAATTACCGTTCCCTGAACCGCCGTTTCCTGAATTACCGTTCCCTGAACCGCCGTCTCCTGAATTACCGTTCCCTGAACCGCTGTTTCCCGAATTACCGTTTCCTGAATTACCGTTCCCCGAATTACTGTCTCCTGAACTGTTATTTTCTGAATTGCCATTTCTCCACCTGCCATGATGGTATCTCTTGCACGACTTGATATTATCGCAGATTTCTCCCATTGTCATTCCATGACAGTCTTCAATGGTAACTGTTTCATCATACTGCGCCAGCTCCTGACACGCCCGGTATTTACCAAAAGACATCTCATGCTGATGCGCCTCTTCCCTACAGGTCATATCACTGGAATAAGTAGAGACTTGATATGCTCCAGACCGTTTCTCCTCATTGAGCTCCTGCATAATAGCATCTGAACGTTCCGAAATAACAGTAAATACCAGATGCGAGCCCTCTGTCAAATATACCGCATAATCCTCACTCTGAAGCAACTTGTCAATTGCCTGTGAATAAGACATATTCTTCAGCTTCACATGCTCAAGAATATCCTGACCGTCTGTATTGTAGGCGTCTGCAGATACCACCCTGCCGAAGCGGTTGATACCCAGCTCTATAGATGGATTCACATCAATGCTTATATAAGAAACCGGTTTCGCATACAGTCGGAAGCCCCCTGCTGTCAGAAAAAGAAAGAGACACGCCGCAACAGCCGCATAACGCCATACCTTACCCGGCATGGCTCGCTTTTTTTGCCTGTCCAGATAATGAAGCGTATTCCTTTTCAGTTCTTCCGACGCCCTAATATTTTTCATGCTTTCCTGTATCACATTCATGCCCATTCACCTCCCAGTTTCCCCCGCAGCATCTCTTTCGCCCTCATAAGCCATGTGTAGATTGTATTCTCTTTCCGTCCAAGTATCTTTGCAATCTCCACCGCAGAGTATTCTTCATAATAGTAAAGGTAAATTACATTCCGATATTTTTCAGGCAGTTTCAGAACCGTCTCCAAAACTTCCGACTGCGCGCCGCTTATCGCCTCTGCCTCTTCTTTCATTACATCCAGCGGCACCCATTTCCTGCGTGAAAGATACCTTAACTGGTCTTTACACGCATTAATGGTTACCCGCGCAAACCAGGATTTTTCATGCTCATGGCTCTCAAACGCCTTCTCATGGAGCAGATATTTTAAATATACATTCTGAAAGATATCTTCTGTGTCATACTTGTTCTTCAAATGCACAAAACATATCCTCCGTACCATATCAGCATAAGCTTCCATGGCTCTGTTTAAATCTTCCTCGCTTTTCAAAAATCTCCCTCCATTCGCGCCCGGACAGATATGAAAATACATACGGTCAGTTTTCCAAAAGGCTACCTGTGATGGTGTCCGGAATAGTGATGTGTACCTCTATGCATATTCTCATCATGGCAGTTATCGCAGATACCGTCACAATCCGCATCGTAGTAATCCATACAGAATTGAGCCCCTTCATCACAGAAAGTATCATAGTTCCCATCTATATGACTTCTGTTATGATAATACCCGTCTCCATAATCCCCTGTTCCCCTGCCAAAATGAGCTAAGGCAAGGGTTGATGTTCCCAATGCTAAGGCTAATACGCCTGCTGCTCCAAGCATAACTATCTTCTTCATTCTACTGCCTCCTAACAATCTCTGTAAATACTCTATTCAATAATAATACGCCTACGAGCAGGAAATCCTTGCATCTTTTTCACAAATATTTCCACCTGTGCGCCCCGAAGCTGCCTGACGAAAACAAGTGGAAATATTTCTGGTTCTGGAACTATCGAACACAGATATAGACCATATATACTGCATATACTCCAAGCATCAGAAGACCCTCCTTCCGGTCCAGTCTGCGCCCTGTCCAGGTAAGCCTCCAGGTAAGAAAACTCATTGCCATCAAGCACACAATGTCAATCATATTTTCCATTACAAAATCAATCGGACTAATCACAGATGCATTTCCTAATATCAGGAGAATATTAAAAATATTTGAACCCAGCACATTACCGATTGCCATATCCACTTCATTCTTTCTGGCCGCCACAATGGAAGTCACTAACTCCGGAAAACTGGTTCCCATGGCGACTATCGTCAGACCAATTAGATTCTGGCTCAATCCCAAATAACCTGCCGCAGTAGTTGCGCCGTCAGTTACAAAATCTCCGCCGAATTTAATTGCAACTGCTCCTCCGACAATAAACAGAATACATTTTGCCACCGGCATCACTTCATACTCTTCCTTCGACGCTAGATTTCTGCCCCTCGCCCGCATCGCTGAGCGAACCATCCACAGCAGATACGCCGTAAAAATCAAGAGCAGCAACACCCCGTCTTTTCTGTCTACTCTCATCCCCAGATATCCAAGCAATAATAAAATCACCGCGCAAATCATGGAAAAGGGATACTCCTTTTTCAAGGTATCCATCTGCACTTTCAGCGGCACCACCAAAGCGCAGGCTCCACATACTACCATCAGATTAAATATGTTCGAGCCTACCACATTACTGACCGCCAGCCCATTATTTCCACTGATGGACGCCGCCACACTGACCGCGCACTCTGGCAGACTGGTTCCCATAGCAACTATGGTCAGACCAATAATCATCGAAGGAACCTTTAATCGTTTTGCAACGGAAGAGCTCCCTTCCACAAAAAAATCAGCCCCTTTAATCAACAATACAAACCCCAGCGCCAACGCTAATATGCAATAAATCATTGTTCTCATTCTGTATCACATATCCCTTCACTGTTCTTTTTAAGCTTTTTCCTGCACATTATAACTTATATTCTACAAAACACCAAGCCCATTCAGTAATATTTTACATCCCAGCAAAATCAATATGATTCCTCCGCATAGTTCCGCCCTGGACTTGTACTTCATTCCAAAGAGGCTTCCGAACTTTACCCCGGCTGCCGAACAGACGAAAGTTACGCACCCGATAAATGAAACCGCCGGTATAATCGCCACTTTTAAAAATGCAAAAGTCACGCCTACTGCCAGCGCGTCAATGCTGGTTGCCACAGCAAGAAGAAACATCGTCTTTGCCTCCATCATTCCATCCACCTGACAGACCTCCCCTTTTCCCGCATCCCAAACCATATTTCCTCCAAGATACAGCAGCAGAACAAACGCAACCCAGTGCGCGTATCTGGCAATCATATCTGCAAAAAAACTGCCGAGAAAATATCCGGCTAACGGCATCATAGCCTGAAATCCGCCGAACCACGCCCCTGCAATACACATGTGCTTCATCTGGATTCTCCCAAGCGATAACCCCTTACAGACGGATACTGCAAAAGCATCCATCGACAGTCCGACTGCCAGAATAAATAATTCTGTAAGTCCCATTTCCTTTACTCCTTTCGCGTAAATTTCCTCTTATTGTACAAAAAACAAGCCGTAACGCGGACTCACATCTTCCCAGGGAGTATTTGTATTATTTAAGAAGTGACATTTCTTAATATTATGATAAAAAAGACTCAGAGAACAGCTAAATCAACTGTCTCCGAGTCTCATCACTTAAAGTAATACCGGATACTCCCTGTATCATGATGTCGATATTACTACATATTATTACAATATGCCGATTACTCCCTCGAGGGGTTTTTATATTCTATCACTAATAAACAGATTTATCAACCATTTTTATGTAAAAATATTTCAAACAGCAATCAATTGTGATAAAATATTACTGTTTATATGCTGGCCTACGGATGTGGACTGAGTGAAAAGAATCTCTCCTGACAGGGTAACATTCCGCTGAACTACCAGCTAACCTCTGAACGATAAAATCTATCATAACAACAGAAAGGAAATTATGAACATGAAATTACGAAAAACAAGCGCACTGTTAATGGCCGCCGCCATAACATTCACTGCCGGACTGACCGCCAGCGCCGAAAACACAAGCAGCTATCCGGATGTCAACCGCGGAGACTGGTTTTATCCCTATGTGAAAAATGTATCCGCGCAGGGGCTAATGACCGGATACAAAAGCGGAGACTTTGGCGCCTATGATAATCTGACCAGAGGGCAGTTTGCAACCGTTCTCTGGAGAATCGAAGGCGCCCAGTCTGTCGGATATGACGGACGGTATCCTGATGTAGAAGAAGGAATTTTCTATGCAGAGGCCGCTAAATGGGCGGGTGATAACGATATTATTACTGGATATGAGGACGGATATTTCGGCGGCGAAGATGAAATCACCCGCGAGCAGGTAGCTACAATCCTTTCAAGATATGCGGGCAAAACCGGAAAAAACGTAACAAAAGGAAATATTTATGATTTTCCGGACGGCGACCAGGTATCTGACTTTGCAAAAGACGGTGTTGCAGATGCAATTGGAAGCGGCTGGATAGCAGGAGACAACGGATGCATCAACCCAAAAGGTACTGTTTCCAGAGCAGTTTCGGCAACGCTGATTTCCAGATATGCGTCAGATTTTATACCGCCTGTTTTTGAATCAATGCCGGAACAATTTATCTTTACCAGCGGAGTCGGGGGGTGGCAGACGGAATTGCTCCTTGCAGACGACGGCACATTCACCGGGGAATACTATGACTCCGATATGGGAGACACCGGCGGCCGCTATCCAAACGGAACGGTCTATATCTGCAATTTCAGCGGCAGCTTTACACAGCCGGAGCAGGTGAATCACTATACCTATAAAATGAATTTAGAATCTCTTCAGATTGAGAGAACCCCGGAAGAAATCGAATACCGGGACGGCGTCCGGTATATCTATTCTGAACCTTACGGATTAGACAACGCAGATGAATTTTACATCTATACCCCGGGCGCGCCGGTTTCTGATTTGCCATATACATTTGTACTATGGACCTATGGAATAGCAGACATGCGGAATGCCGAAACGCTCCCCTTTTATGGAATATACAACGAGGGCGGAGGAACAGGATTTGTCGGCATGCAATAAATTTACTGTTAACAGAATGCAAATTTCGGTATGGAAATCTTAATTCATGATATGAGGAGGATTGATTTATGGAAAATGTTATCGAACTGTCACACCCGCTGATTCAGCACAAGATATCCCGGCTCCGGGATAAGAACACCGGAACCAATGAATTTCGCAAGCTGGTGGAAGAAATCTCTATGCTTATGGGTTATGAGGCTTTGAAAGACCTTCCCCTGCACAATGTTGAAGTAGAGACGCCGATTGAAACCTGCCGCACACCGGTCATTGAAGGTAAGACTCTTGCAATTGTTCCCAATTTGCGGGCGGGCCTTGGAATGGTGAACGGTATGCTGGCTTTG
>CAOKJI010000094.1 GCA_948468495.1 uncultured Dorea sp.
AATCCTTCTCTGGAAGAGTGAGTTCAGGGAATATCGTACAATTCAGATTCCCACAGTAATGATTCAAATCGTCGAGACTGTGAATCAGCCCCTCGTCCCCTACGCCGTAGTGCATAGGACATCCAAATACAGAATACATAATAATCTCCTTCATAAATTCGTGAAGTATACAGCGTAATTCTATCATAAAAACACAGATAATAGCAATTCAATCCCCGCAAGAATAAATATTCATAAACAGGTGTATAATAGGATACCTGAAACATTTTACAATTATAGCAGTAAATTATTGGAGAATGTTATGGGACTGGGTTATTCGGAAGTGGTGGAAAGGCTGCAATTGTATAGACGGGCACAGCGCAAGACACAGAGGCAGATGAGCGCTGAATTGGGCGTTACGCAGAGCCATTATGCGAAACTGGAATCCGGTGCCAATGTGATTTCATATGATTGTCTGAAGACGTTTGAGAGTAATGGAGGAGATTTGAATTATCTGATAACCGGAAAATGTTCAGAATCCGGAATTTTAGACGATTATATGATTCAATGTACAACAAGGAAGGGAAAGCTTCAGATGCAGAGGCTAATCGTTTGGGCGATAAACGTGGGACTGGCGTTGGAACAGGGAAGAGAGGAGAGTCTGCCTGGAACTGTTTATCGGAATTTGAGGCTGGCACAGATGGAAATGGATATGCCATGGAGCGTATGGAAAAGTATCCGTAAACTGGATGAGATTACCCAGTTTCAGATGGCGGAAATCTTAGGAATTAACATAAAAAGGTATGTCAGACTGGAAAATGAAATCATTGGTCCGGATGCAGAAATCTTATACCGGTTATATTCCGGATTGTCCTATACCCCATGTGTTGTGATGTCTTCCCTAAGACATACCTCATTGGACGGAGTTCGTCTGCCCAAAGGGCGTGCAGTGAGGTGTGCTCCAGGGTATACCTCATCGGAGGAAGTCCGTCAGCCCCAAGGACATGCGTTAGGATGCACATCAGGGTATGCATCTGACGAAGTCCATCAGCCCGAAGAGCATGTGTTAAGGAATGTATTTGGGTATAGTCTTACGGAGTGTAATGATGCATGGAACTATTTTTCAGAAGAAATCAGAAACAGGCTGGTTCCAATACTGGCTCAGGGATTAGAACTAATTCGGAGGGGTGAAGAGAGAAACTGAAGCTGTAAAGTATGTGAGATGACAGGAGTTGTGAATATGATTGCAGTGGAAGAGGGACAAGATACGCTCGGGAAGAATATTAAAAGTTTTAGGGAAGCCAGGCATTTGTCGCAGAGTCAGCTTGCAGAGCGGTTATGGATAGACAGAAGTTCCCTGTCTGGTTATGAAATCGGAAAGAGAACTCCTGATATTTATATGTTATGCAGAATAGCAGACGAGCTTAAATTATCGCTGGATGAACTCGTAGGCCGGAAGACAATGGAAGATGACTGAATACGGAATCCAGTGCTTCATCCGACCAGAAGTTGAACGTCTGACAGGATGGGACTCTAACGATGAATGTAAATGAATGCTGGATTATTGTTCGGGAAAATGCAGAAAAGCAAAATTGAGACGGTAATAAAGCGATATTATTGATGTATTTTAATCAAAATTGAAATTTTAAAATAAATCTTGCAAAATAAATAATCCTGTGCTAAGATAGGAATCAGTTTTAAATGCTGGGAGCAAGACTCTAATCCTTGGAACTTGACAGGAATAAGGCGTCACCGACTGAGAGCGCTTTTTGAGGAATGGGAGATATGGGAACACTTGGGAGCAGACTGGCTGAAGTAATTCTGATGCGGCAGGTCCTTGATAGGCTGTCGGTATGAAAAGCAGTGTGATTTCAGAGCCGTAAGAATATATCAGATTGGTAGTAGGTCAGTACGTGTCATACGCGTTAAGTATTTAGAGAGGAATTAAAAGGGAAGGCGCTCTGCCTTGCCGGAGATTCAATGCGGGTGGTACCGCGGATTATGATCATATCCGTCCCGGAGCATAATTGATATGCTCCGGGATGTTTTTGTTTTATCCAGGAAAATTCCTTTCCGGCGATTACAAACCTCTCAGGGAGCTATCAAAGAGAAAGAGGAGGAACATCATGAAGTATTTGACAGGAGTTGCAAGAAAAAACACAATGGAAATCAGTGAACTGCTTACAGAGGGCAGGGAGGGGAAGAAGGTTAAAGTGAACGGAGCCGTTCATGCAATCCGCGACATGGGCAATATTGCATTTATCATTTTGAGAAAAAGAGAAGGGCTTCTTCAGGGAGTTTATGAGGAAGGGATTTCCGGATTTTCACTGAAGGATGTGAAGGAAGCTGATACGGTAGAGATAGAAGGCATGTTGGAGAAGAATGAGAAGGCGCCAAACGGTATAGAAATCCGTATGGAGACAGTTAGAATTTTAAGTGAACCGGAGGATGAGATGATGCCTCTTGCCATTTCAAAATGGAAGCTTGGAACTTCTCTGGATGCGAAGCTGAATTATCGTCCGATTGCTCTGCGCAACATCAGGGAGCGGGCCAAGTTCAAATTACAGGAGGGGATTACCAGAGCATTCCGGGATTTCTTATATGAGCAGGGCTTTACGGAGATCCACACGCCGAAGATTGGGGCAAAAAGCGCTGAGGGAGGAGCGAACCTTTTCAGGTTGGAATATTTTCACAGGCCGGCGATTCTGCAGCAGAGTCCCCAGCTATATAAACAGATGATGGTAGGGGTATATGACAGAGTATTTGAGACTGCTCCGGTATTCCGGGCAGAGAAACATAACACAAGGCGTCATCTGAATGAATATACCAGCCTGGATTTTGAGATGGGTTACATTGACGGGTTTGAGGATATCATGGCAATGGAAACAGGTCTTTTGCAGTATATGATGAAGCTGCTCGGAGAGCAGTATGCCAAGGAATTGGATATCTTAAAGATTACATTGCCGGATGTGAGCCGGATTCCTGCGATTCGTTTTGATGAAGCGAAACAAAAAGTAGCAGAGAAATATGACCGTCGGATTAAGAACCCATTTGATTTGGAGCCGGAAGAGGAAGAATTAATCGGACAGTATGCGAAGGAAGAATGGGACAGTGATTTCGTATTTGTAACGCATTATCCCTCGAAGAAGCGCCCGTTCTATGCGATGGATGATCCGGAAGATTCCAGATATACGTTAAGCTTTGATTTGCTGTATAAAGGAATGGAGATTACTACCGGGGGACAGCGGATTCACAGTTACCCGGCGCTTGCCGCTAAGATGAAAGCCAGAGGCATGGAGGAAGAAGGGCTTACTCATTATCTGGACGTTTTTAAACATGGAATGCCGCCCCATGGCGGACTTGGAATTGGTCTCGAGAGGCTGACCATGAAGCTTGTAGATGAAGATAATGTAAGAGAAACTACGCTGTTCCCAAGAGACTTAAGCAGACTGGAGCCTTAGTACTCCATTCGGCTAGAAATTGGAGCCCTAGAGTGTGTCCCCAAATTTATTCCTGCAATCTGCCGCCCCACTTCACACCAGATTTTACGCTGAATTTGGTCAATGTAGCCTACTACACCTCCCAAATCCAGCATAAAATCTGATGCAAATTGGGACAGCATCTTGCAGAAAGCAATTTTCAGGCACACTCTAATCTGGGAATCAGCATAAGGAATCATAAATGATTGGTATATCGGACTGGAGGAGAGCATTATGGCAAATAGAATTTCGGATGAAACGATTGAGTATGTAGGAATCCTGGCAAAGCTGGAGCTGTCAGAGAAGGAAAAGGAAGCGGCTAAGGGCGATATGGAACGGATGCTGGATTATATTGATATCTTGAATGAACTGGATACATCAGGATGCGAGCCCATGTCTCATGTATTTCCGGTAAAGAATGTATTCCGGGAAGACGTGGTAACGAACGGGGACGGGAGCGAAGAGACGCTTGCGAACGCGCCGGTGAGGGCAGGACAGAGCTTCAAGGTACCGAAGACAATCGGATAGGTATTTGGTATGATTTACCCGGATACCTTCGGGATAGGAAGAGGGGCGGGATAACATTCCGGATACCGGATATATGTGAGCAAGGAGGAGTAAGGGTGAAAGAATTTGACAAAACTTTTACGATTCATTTGTACCCTGGAAAGGAATGGTGAAAATTATGGATATAAAACATCTGACAGCCGTAGGGCTGGGGAAGAAAATACAGGCGGGAGACATCTCAGTCCGGGAGGCTGTGGAGGCGGCTCTTGCACAGATTGATAAGGTAGAAGACGACGTGCATGGCTTTGTTACGATAGACAGGGAAGGGGCTTTCCAGCGGGCGGACGAGGTGCAGAAGCTGATTGAGGAAGGAAAGCTTACCGGGCCGCTGGCGGGAGTTCCCATGGCGGTGAAGGACAATTTGTGTACCAGGGGGCTGCTTACCACCTGCAGTTCCAGGATTCTGCATAACTTTATTCCTTCCTATACGGCCGAGGCGGTTAAGCGGCTGGAGGCGGAAGGAGCGGTTATCTTAGGAAAGACCAATATGGATGAATTTGCCATGGGAAGCACGACGGAGACGTCTTATTATGGAGAGACAAGAAATCCATGGGATTTGAATCATGTGCCGGGAGGGTCTTCCGGCGGTTCCTGCGCGGCAGTGGCGGCAGAGGAATGTTTCTATGCATTAGGCTCAGATACCGGCGGCTCCATCCGGCAGCCCAGCGCTTTCTGCGGCGTGGTGGGTATGAAGCCTACCTACGGAACGGTGTCCCGTTACGGACTGATTGCGTATGGCTCTTCTCTGGACCAGATTGGACCGGTTGCGAGAGACGTGACAGACTGCGCGGTGATTTTAGAGGCGATTGCCGCTCCGGATCCAAAGGACAGTACGTCCGTAGACCGGAAGCTCTGTAACTTATCGGAAGTCTGTCCGCCCGGGCATGGATTAGGGCGCGTTTCCGGGTATGGATTTACGGACGGCCTGATAGAAGATGTTAAGGGCATGCGGATTGGAATACCAAAGGATTATTTTGGAGACGGTCTGGACAGAGAGATTAAGAACCGGATTCTGGAGACGGCAGAGGAGCTGGGGAAGAAGGGGGCCATTGTGGAGGAATTTGATTTAAGCCTGGTAAAATATGCAATCCCGGCATACTATGTGATTGCATCTGCCGAGGCCAGCTCGAACCTGTCCCGGTTTGACGGTGTAAAATACGGCTATCGCACCGACGAGTACGAGGGACTTCATAATATGTATAAAAAATCCCGCTCCGAAGGCTTCGGCCCGGAGGTAAAGCGGAGAATTATGCTTGGCTCCTTTGTACTCAGCTCCGGGTACTATGATGCATATTATCTGAAAGCCCTGCGGACAAAGGCATTAATCAAACAGGCATTTGACCAGGCGTTTGAAAGATATGACGTAATCATCGCGCCGGCAGCGCCCACGACGGCGCCCAGGCTTGGCAGCAGCTTAAGCGACCCACTGAAGATGTATTTGAGCGATATTTATACTGTTTCCGTTAATCTGGCAGGACTTCCGGGAATCAGCGTTCCAGTGGGGACGGACTCGAAGGGATTGCCAATCGGCATGCAGCTCATTGGAGACTGTTATCAGGAGAAGAAGATTATTCAGGCGGCGTATACGGTTGAAAGTATGAGAAAATACGCGCGGCCGGCGTTAACAGAACGCGGGAGAGAACATGCACGTCCGGCATTTATGGAAGGCAAGAAAGAAAGTGCACGTTCGGCGTTTACAGAAAGCAGTAGAGAAAGTGCACGTTCGGCGCTAACAGAAAGCAGTAGAGAAAGTGCACGTCCGGCATTTATAGATGGCATTGAGAAGGGAGGAAGGTAAGCATGGCAAAGCAGTATGAAACGGTGATTGGACTGGAGGTCCATGTAGAGCTTGCGACAAAGACCAAGATTTTTTGCGGCTGCAGCACCGAATTTGGCGGCGCGCCCAATACCCATACCTGTCCGGTATGTACCGGGATGCCTGGCTCGCTTCCAGTATTGAACAGGCAGGTAGTAGAATACGCGGCAGCGATTGGCCTTGCCACAAACTGTGAGATTGCAAGGGTGTGCAAATTTGACCGGAAGAATTATTTCTATCCGGATAATCCGCAGAACTACCAGATATCCCAATTGTACCTCCCCATTGCGAGAAACGGCTACATTGAGATTGAAGCAGGAAATATTCAGAAAAAAATCCGTATTCACGAAATGCATATGGAAGAGGACGCGGGGAAGCTGGTACACGACGAATGGGACGATACTTCTCTGGTTGATTATAACCGAAGCGGCGTTCCGCTGGTGGAAATCGTATCGGAGCCGGACATGCGTTCCGCAGAAGAGGTGATTGCTTATCTGGAAAAGCTAAGGCTGATTATTCAGTATCTGGGAGCATCTGACTGCAAACTGCAGGAAGGTTCCATGCGGGCCGATGTCAATCTATCCGTCCGGGAAATGGGAAGCGAAGAGTTCGGCACCAGAACAGAGATGAAGAATCTGAACTCCTTCAAAGCGATTTCCAGAGCCATCGAAGGAGAGCGCAGGCGGCAGATTGAACTGTTAGAAGAGGGGAGAAAAGTGGAACAGGAAACCAGAAGATGGGACGACAATAAGGAAGCGTCCCATGCCATGCGTTCCAAGGAGGATGCGAAGGATTACCGGTATTTCCCGGAGCCTGATCTGGTTCCCATTGTAATCGACGATGAATGGTTGGCAGAGATTAAGGCCAGACAGCCGGAGCTTCGGACAGAAAAGCTGGCGCGTTACGAGAAGGAATTTGACATTCCCAGATATGATGCGGAAATTATTACTTCCTCCAAACATCTGGCGGATCT
>CAOKJI010000095.1 GCA_948468495.1 uncultured Dorea sp.
AATGGCAAATCATATGCGAATCGATATTTGGTAATGTATATTATGAAGAACGATTTCAATAAGAACAGAGTAGGAATTTCAGTCAGTAAAAAAATTGGTAATAGTATTGTAAGACATCGCTTAACAAGGTTAATAAGAGAAAGCTATCGGTTGAATGAAGATAAATTTTCATGTGGATATGATATTGTAATTATTTCCAGAATTGGTGCAAAAGGGAGAGGCTATAGAGAGATAGAAAGCGCGCTTATCCATTTAGGGAATCTTCATAGGATAATTGAAAGCTAAATTGGAGTTGCATAGAGTGAAGAATATTTTGTTGTGGCTGGTCAGATTTTATCAGAAATATTTATCTCCGATGAAGGGGTATTCGAGTTGTAAATATTTCCCGACATGTTCTGTGTATGCGTTAGAAGCAATAGAGAGATTTGGTGCTTTAAAGGGAACGGGTCTGGCTGTATGGAGGATATTGAGATGCAATCCATTTTCAAAAGGGGGATGTGATCCGGTTCCTGAAAAGAAGGACAGGCATATCCAGTACCACAAACGGAGGAATTAAACTATGGGTACTTTATTAACAGCTGCAGACTGGCCAATTATAGGCCAGATTGCGTGGGTATTAGGTAAGGTTATGAACCTTATATATGATACTCTGAATAATCTGCTTCCGTCCGATCATGGATTAATCGGATGGTCGATTGTGATTTATACAATTATTGTATACACGCTTATGCTTCCGCTGACAATAAAGCAGCAGAGAAGTTCAAAGCTTATGGCTTTGATAAATCCTGAAGTTCAGGCAATTCAGAAAAAATATAAGAATAAAAGAGATCAGGCATCTATGATGAAACAGCAGGAAGAGGTGCAGCAGGTCTATGATAAATACGGAACATCCATGACAGGCGGATGTCTTCCTATGTTGATTCAGATGCCGCTTCTTTTTGCTCTGTATCCGGTTATTTATGATATGGAGAGGTTTGTACCTTCTATTAAAAATGCGGCTGCAGACGTTAAGGCATTTCTTACAATACCGGATGTTACGATGTCGCCTTCGCAGATTATGCATGCAAGAGATACTTTTGATATAGCGCCGGGGCTTATCATTGTGACATGTATTGCGTTGCCGGTAATTTCAGCTCTTACACAGTATGGCAGTGTGAAATTATCCCAGGCGGTTTCTGGACAGCAGATTGATAAGGATAATCCGATGGCTGGAACGATGAAGTCGATGAATATTATGATGCCTCTGTTTTCACTGTGGATGGTATACTCTTTGTCGGCAGGTATCGGTTTATACTGGATATTGAGCGCGGTGATACGTTGTATCCAGACTGTATTTGTTAATAAATATTTGAGGGATATTTCACCGGAAGATTTGATTGAGAAGAATAAGGAGAAGGCGGCTAAGAAGCGTCAGAAACGCGGTGAGAAGGCAGAGAAGATTAATGCTATGGCGCAGACAAATACCAGATCTATCTCTTCTTCCGCAAGGGTAGATGTTACGTCTCAGTCAGAGAAAAATGCTAAGATTAAAAGGGCGGAAGAACAAAGAAGCAAGGCGAAGCCAGGAAGTCTTTCAGCCAAAGCGAATATGGTTAAAGATTACAATGAGAATAAGAAATAGTTTGACTAAAGGGTGTTTGAAATTAGGAGGTTAAACAAACAATGGAAGAGATTACAGTATCTGCGAAAACATTAGATGATGCAATTACGGAAGCTTTGGTACAGCTTGGTGTGACAAGCGATCAGCTTGATTATGACGTTATTGAAAAAGGAAGCGCCGGATTTTTTGGTATAGGAATGAAACAGGCGGTAATTAAAGCTCGTCGTAAGGTTACAAAGCAGGAAGTGGAAGAGCCGGTAATTGATTTTTCAGATGCCGTAAAAGGGGTGAAGGATTCCTCTATTGAGAATTCTTACAAAGAAAACAGGCATGTGAAGGATAATCGTGTTAACAGAGACAATAAAGATACCAGAGAAAATAGGAAAAAGAAGGATAAATACAACAAAGACAGGAACCGGAACAGGCAAAGAAAAGAGATTAGGCCTGAAGTAAAACAGGAAGTAAAGCCAGAAGTTAGTCCTGTTCCAGTAAAAGAAGAGAAAGAGGAGAAGGCTGAAAGAATTGAGAAGACGGCGAAACCGATTTCTGAGCACAAAGAGGTTGAACTGGCAAAGGTTGAAGATGTTACAATTAAGGCATGTGAGGAATTTTTAAATAATGTTCTGAAAGCAATGGGAATGGATGTAACCCTTACCTCTGTGATTGATGAAGAAGGCGCGTTGAATATTGAGATGAATGGGGATAATATGGGAATACTCATTGGAAAACGGGGACAGACTCTTGATTCTCTTCAATATCTTACCAATCGTGTTGCTAATAAGATGCAGAGCGGCTATGTAAGGGTTAAGCTGGATACAGAAGATTATAGAAGAAGAAGAAAAGAAACCTTGGAAAATCTTGCTAAAAATATTGCTCACAAAGTAAGAAAGACAAGAAGAGCCGTATCATTGGAGCCGATGAATCCATATGAAAGAAGAATTATACATTCTGCGCTTCAGGGTGAGAAGAATATTACAACTCATAGTGAAGGTGAAGAACCTTATCGCAGAGTAGTGGTTACACTTGTAAGAAGGTAATTATTCATATTATAATAAGTAGGGGAATAAGAACCCCTGCTTATTTTAATATTAAGGAAAGATGAAGATATGTTTTATAAAAATGAAAAGGATACCATAGCTGCTATTTCTACCGCCGTATCGGAATCTGGTATCGCTATTGTGAGAATGAGTGGAGAACAGGCAATTGAGATTGCGGATAGGGTATACCGGGGGAAAAATAATAAGCGTCTTGTCTGTCAGAAGACACATACCATTCATTATGGATATATCGCGGATGCCGAAAATGCAATCGACGAAGTTCTTGTTATGATTATGAAAGGGCCGAAGAGTTTTACCGGGGAAGATACCATAGAGATTAATTGTCATGGGGGAGTTTATGTTGTAAACCGGGTCTTAGAAACGCTGATTAAAAATGGAGCAAGGCCAGCAGAACCGGGAGAATTTACAAAGCGTGCTTTCCTGAATGGAAGAATTGATCTTTCACAGGCAGAAGCGGTGATTGATGTGATTCAGTCAGAAAATGAATATGCTTTGCAAAGTTCTGTGAATCAATTAAGAGGAAATATTAAAAATAAAATATCGGATATCAGAGCCAAAATATTATATCATACTGCATTCATTGAATCCGCTCTGGATGATCCGGAACATATCAGTGTTGATGGATATGGTGAACAGCTGAGAGCAGTGATTTTGGAATTAATCGGTGTAATTCAAAAGCTGATAGATTCTGCTTCCGATGGAAAGGTAATAAAGGAAGGAATCCAGACTGTTATACTTGGAAAGCCGAATGTTGGTAAATCTTCCCTTTTAAATACTTTGGTCGGCGAGGATAGAGCAATTGTAACGGATATCCCAGGGACCACCAGGGATGTATTACAGGAACATATACGATTGAAGGGAATCTCTCTGAATATTATGGATACAGCTGGAATCAGGGATACAGAGGATATTATTGAAAAAATCGGAGTAGATAAGGCAATAAATAGTGCGAAAGAATCAGATTTGATTATATATATTATTGATTCTTCTGCTCCCTTAGATGGAAATGACTTTAATATATTGCATTCATTAGAAGATAAAAAGTTAATTATTTTGTTAAATAAATCAGATTTAGCGACGAAGATTCAAGTTGATGATATTAGGAATGAATATTTGAGGAGATATACGAGTTGTAAAGGATTTGATATTCCTGTTATAGAGATTTCTGCAAAAACCGGACAAGGGATTAGTGAGTTGGAAGATACAATCAGAGATATGTTTTATCATGGACATTTATCCTTTAATACAGAAATTTATATTACGAACATGCGTCATAAAAATGCATTGACAGAAGCAAATGAAAGTTTGAATCAAGTAATGCAAAGTATAGATTTAGGAATGCCGGAAGACTTTTATTCTATAGATTTGATGAATGCATATGAGTCGCTTGGCAGTATTATTGGGGAATCAATGGGAGAGGATTTAGTTAATGAAATTTTCAGCAAATTCTGTATGGGAAAATAAAGATTATTATGATGTGGCGGTGATTGGCGCTGGTCATGCCGGGTGTGAGGCGGCTCTTGCCTGTGCAAGATTAGGATTACAGACTGTGGTGTTTACCGTTAGTGTAGACAGTATTGCATTGATGCCTTGTAATCCTAATATTGGAGGTAGTTCAAAGGGACATTTAGTCAGAGAGATTGACGCTTTGGGCGGAGAGATGGGAAAGGTAATTGATCAGACCTTCATTCAGTCAAAGATGTTGAATAAATCAAAAGGACCTGCGGTTCATTCTCTTCGTGCACAGGCGGATAAAGCAAATTATAGCCGCAGGATGAGACAGGTTCTTGAGAACCAGGATAGGTTAGATATTAAACAGCAGGAGGTTGTGCATATATTAACTGAGAATCAGAAAGTTACCGGGATACAGACTTTTTCTGGTGCAATTTATTCTTGTAAGGCAGTGATTCTTTGTACAGGTACTTATTTGAAAGCCAGATGTATTTATGGAGAGATAAGTATGAATACAGGACCGAATGGATTACAGGCGGCAAATTATCTGACCGATAGCTTGAAAGAGTTAGGAATTAAAATGTACCGGTTTAAAACAGGGACTCCTGCAAGAATTGATAAAAAGTCTATTGATTTTTCAAAGATGGAAGAACAGTTTGGAGATGAGAGAGTTATTCCTTTTTCTTTTACGACAAATCCGGAGGATGTACAGATTGAACAGGCGTCATGCTGGTTAACTTATACCAATGAGAAGACGCATAATATTATAAGAAATAATTTGGAACGTTCTCCTTTATTTTCTGGGATGATTGAGGGAACAGGGCCTCGTTATTGTCCTTCGATTGAGGATAAAGTAGTAAAATTTGCAGATAAAGAACGGCATCAGGTTTTTATTGAGCCGGAAGGTCTGGAAACGAATGAGATGTATATCGGAGGTATGTCTAGTTCTTTGCCGGAGGATGTGCAGTATGCAATGTATCGAACAGTTCCAGGTTTGGAGAATGTGAAGATTGTAAGAAATGCTTATGCCATAGAATATGATTGCATAGACGCCAGACAATTAAAGCCTACTTTGGAATTTAAGAAAATAGATGGGCTATTTAGCGGCGGACAATTTAACGGAAGTTCGGGTTATGAAGAAGCTGCCGCTCAGGGATTGATAGCAGGTATTAATGCTGCAAGAAAGTTAAAGGGATTGGATGGGATTATACTGGATCGTTCAGAGGGGTATATAGGAGTCTTGATTGATGATCTTGTTACAAAAGAAAGCCATGAACCTTATCGAATGATGACTTCCAGGGCAGAATATCGTCTTTTGTTGAGACAGGATAATGCGGATGAGAGGTTGACAAAGATTGGTTATGATATTGGTTTAATCTCTGAAGAGAGATATAAAAGGTTTCTTACCAAGATGAAATATATTGATTTAGAGATTGAACGTCTTTCCCATGCACATGTTGGAACTGGTGGGAAAGTTCAGAGGCTTTTGCGTGATTATGGAAGTACGGCTCTTGTTTCAGGTATTTCGCTTAGGGAATTGGTGAGCCGTCCGGAATTGTCATATCGCATATTGTCTGAGATTGATGAGGACCGTCCGGAATTTCCAGAGGATTTAAGAGATGAGATTGAAGAACAGGTGAATATAAGAATTAAGTATGAGGGATATATTCATCGTCAGTTACGACAGGTTGAACAGTTTAAGAAAATGGAGAATAAAATGATACCAGAGGACATAGATTATGATTCTATTAAAAGTTTACGAATAGAGGCAGTACAAAAGCTTAAAGAGCTTAGGCCTGTATCAATCGGACAGGCTTCAAGGATTTCAGGTGTTTCTCCTGCTGATATATCTGTTTTGCTTATTTATCTGGGAGGTAGGGAATGAGTCAGAAATTTGAGTATATGCTTCATGAACTTGACATTCGTTATACGAATGAAATATTGGAACAGTTTCAGAAATATTATGATATTTTGATTAAATGGAATAAGGTTATGAATCTTACGGGTATAACAGAATATGAGGAAGTGATATCAAAACATTTTATAGATAGTTTGTCTATTGTAAAAGCGGTTGATATGAATCAGATATCTAATCTGATAGATATTGGTACAGGAGCAGGTTTTCCTGGAATACCAATAAAGATTGTTTTTCCTCATGTTAAAGTTACATTGCTTGATTCATTAAATAAAAGGGTGAGATTCTTAGATGCTGTTATTGAGGAGGTTGAAATTAAAGATATTAATGCTGTTCATGGTAGGGCGGAGGAACTTGCAAAACAGAAGAATTATCGTGAAAAATACGAATTATGTGTTTCACGTGCTGTTGCAAATTTAGCCTCATTATCAGAGTATTGTCTGCCTTTTGTAAATGTTGGTGGGAATTTTATTTCTTATAAATCTGGTGATATTGAAGATGAATTGAATACTTCAAAGAATGCTATAAAGATACTTGGCGGCAAAATAATAGAAGTAAATAAGTTTCAATTGCCTGCGACAGATATAACCCGTTCACTCGTTATTGTTAATAAGATAAAGAAAACAGATAGCAAATTTCCACGAAGAGCTGGGATTCCGACGAAAGAGCCTTTATAGAGATAGGGGCTCTTTTATTATTTGTCATATATGAAATGTTGATGTTTTACAAACACAGACGTAGCGGTGGATACGGTAAGGCTTGGGAGTATTGTT
>CAOKJI010000096.1 GCA_948468495.1 uncultured Dorea sp.
TCCTGATTGCTGTCGTCGCCTTCATCGGTCTTATCGCCCTCATTCTCGCCAAACTTCTCCATGAAGCGTGTGATAATCGTCGCACACACAGCCCGATTAGACTTGCCCTGGGGATTAAGCAAACCGCCGTCGCCCTGAACCATCTTAATGGCTACCGCCCATTCCATGGCTTCTCTCGCATAGTCGCTGACTTTATCCACGTCTGGGTATACGCTTAAATCAGCCCGGGCTGATACATCTTTACCAATGCTCTTTGCATAACGATACATCATGAGAACCAAATCTTCTCTTGTAATATCATCAGCCGGTCCGAAAGTTCCGTCCTCGTAGCCTTCCACGACTCCTGAGCCAGACAACTTCGCCCACATAACAGCGTTGGTATAAAACTGACCGTTCGCCACATCCGGAAATACTTCTGAATAATGTACTTCAGGCTCTCCCTCCATACGGTAAAGTATCGTTACAAACTGAGCCCTACTCAAAATATCTTCATACCCGAATCTGTTCAGAGTCATACCCGTCATAATTCCGGCATTGGCTACATATTGAGCATATGGATAGAACCATGCTCCAGGATAAATATCAAAGAACGGACTTCTTACATTGTCTTCAATCGGCGTATCGCTTTCTACAACAAAATAATTCAAGTCTACATTGCCTTCGATTCCGTCTACTTTACCTTTACTGGTATACTGCCATATGCCATAGTTACCCTTGTAATCACACACCTCATTATACTGGGCAACCCAGCGGTCCCACTGGGAATACACTTCTTCATTCGATAAATAATGTGTCCACCAGTACAGATTCGCATAAACTCCCGCCCGGTATCCAGCCTCCTGAATCTTATTACAGAAAGTAGTTGCAAGTTTATCTACATTCTCCCTGTCAACCAGCTCATCTTCCAAATCATAAAAAACCGGATAATCAGGCTTATGTCCCTTCAACAGACGCAGCGCATGCTCTGCCTCGCTCAACGCCCATTCTTCGCTTGTAATAGAAGTTCCTTCTTCATCATCATTACGCGCGTAAGAATATAAATACACTCCATATGGGATTCCCAGTCTCTCACACTCAGAAACATTCCTCTCCCACTGTTTATCATCGCGGTTTTCCGTATTCAGACTATATCCGCAACGAATAATCGCAAAATCAATCCCGGAAGCTTTCACTTTCTCCCAATCAATTTTCTTGTTATGCTCACTGACGTCAATTCCCCTGAGAACAGAACGTCCTGCCGACTGTATCTGAATCTGTTCATCTTCCGGAAGAACAGGCTCTTCCAAATCAATTCTTTCTCCCTCGCTGTAACGCCAACTGTTCTCCGCCGGGTCTTCCGGCATCTTTCTATCTTCCGGTACCGGAGCATAATCTTCCTGAAACTCCTCAGATACCGCACTGTCTGACTCCTCTGCGGAAACCAACATAACATTGCCAAACATGAGACATACCGCAAGTATACTTGCCAAAATCCTCTTGTACATATAAAACCTCCTTATTAATGACTCCTCTACACGATATACATGAATCATTATAATGCAATCGTCTCTTACAATCAAGCAGTAAATACTGTCAAAATAAATTATGAAATTACACTGCCTCCCTGCAAACCTGTATACAATGGCAGAACCCAGCCCGTCTCTCATGGAGAAAAGCTGGATTCTCTGATTTCCTATTCGTACTCTACATATCATACGCCTTCATAAATCTCATAATAATCGTTGCACACTGCGCCCTGTTAGCAATCCCCCGAGGATTCACCTTCCCCTGATCCCCGGTAATCAGACCTTTTCCAACCGCCCATTCCAGCGCTTCCCCTGCAAAATCACTTATTTTAGAGGCATCCGGAAAAACGCTTAAATCTCCTCTTTCTGACACATCCAATTGCAGATAAATTGCGTAACGGTACATCATAACCGCCATCTGCTCTCTCGTAATATTATCGGAAGGACCGAATTTTCCATCTTTATAACCGGAAATTACTCCTGTTTCTTTCGCCCATATAGACGCTACTGTATAAAACTGACCTCCCGGCACATCCGGAAATGGCTCCAAATTGTATGCCGGCTCCGGTCTTCCCGCCATACGATGCAGAATTGTTGCAAATTGTGCCCTCGATAATTTCTCACTTGGACCAAATCTTCCGTCGCTCATCCCCGTCATAATCCCTCTGGAAGATACAAAATCAGCAGATTCCTGATACCAGTCTTCGGAATTTACGTCAGGGAAAATACGGGGGGGGGTATTATCTGGTTCCTGATTATCCGTTCCTGTATCTGCCGGAGGTTGCGGAGTTTCCGGCTTCGGACTCTCTGTTCCTATATTAGCTGGCGGCTCTGGCGTATTTGTTTCTTTTTTATTCACTGTAACCTTACAGCTGGCGCTCTTTCCATTCGATGTTTTTGCCGTTATTGTCGCCTCTCCGGCTGAAACTGCCGTTACCACCCCGTTCGTTACTGTGGCTACATTCGTGTTACTGCTGCTCCAGCTTAGCATCCTGCTATCTGTTGTATCCGCCGGCTCAATTGTAGCTGCCAGCGTTCCTTTTCCTTCTTCTGTCAGGGTCAACTGGCTCTGATTCAGGCTTACCTTTGTGATTGGCTTCGCTTTCCTTGTCACCATACTCTATCCGCTGGCGCTCTTTCCATTCGATGTTTTTGCCGTTATTGTCGCCTCCCCGGCTGAAACTGCCGTTACCGCCCCGTTCGTTACTGTGGCTACTTTTGTGTTACTGCTGCTCCAGCTTAACGTCCTACTATCTGTTGTATCCGCTGGCTCGATAGCAGCTGTTAGTGTACTTCTTCCTCCTTCTGTCAGAGTCAACTGGCTCTGACTCAGACTTACTTTTGTGATTGGCTTCGCTTTTCTTGTCACCGTAATCTTGCAGCTGGCGCTCTTTCCATTCGATGCCTTCGCTGTTATCGTTGCCTCTCCTGCCGAAACTGCTGTCACTGTCCCGTTGGTTACTGTGGCTGCTTTTGTGTTATCGCTGCTCCAGCTTAGCGTCTTGTCATCTGTTGTATCCGCCGGTTCGATTGCAGCCGTCAGCGTTCCTTTCTCTCCTTCCGTCAGCGTCAGCTGGCTCTGATTCAGACTCACTTTTGTGATTCGTTTTTCCGTCACTGTAATCTTACAGACAGCACGCTTTCCATTTTCCTCTTTCGCTGTTATCGTCGCTTTTCCAGCTGAAACTGCTGTTACTGTCCCGTTAATTACTGTGGCTACCTTATCATTGCTGCTGCTCCAGCTTAATACCTTACTCTCTGTTGTATCCTCTGGCTCTATCGTTGCCGTCAGTGTATCTTTCTCTCCCTTAATCAAATTCATCTGCGACTTATTCAAATTTATTTCTGAAATTGGAGTAACTTTTGTTAAATCCATGCAAAGAAGCTCTTCTTGTTCAGGCAAATAAACAACTGACAATGTTGTATCAGTCCAGTTTTCCTTTGACAATTGATATGCCACAAGATTATAAATAACATTCTTATAACCGGGCGGAAAACTACTCGATACAGGCAGGGTAAACTTTTCCTGCCCCTCCGAAAGCTTCTGTTTGATATTATCCACAAAAGGCTCAGACCACTGACTTATCTTTCCCGTTTTAATAAAATAATTATTCTCTAGTGCCGTTGATTCATATCCTGGTACAGCCGTCGCATGGTCTGAATGAACAAGCCCCATAATATCGTCTGTCAATCCAAAATACAGATGTTCCTCAAATCCCAAAAAAACATTCTCACCCACATCATCCCAGGTACTGTCAACCTGATACCAGTTCCCATCCATTTTTACAGCAGTCCATACATGACCATTGCCTTCCATCCGCCCGGTTTGAATACCGATTTTATTCAAAAGCATAACATAAGCTCTGTGATAGGATTCACAAGTCCCCGTTCCTCTGGCAAGTACGCCTTCTGCCGAACAGTAACTATAGGAGTAGTCATAATCCGCATTATTCAGAATCCAGTCATGCAGCCATACGGCCTTTTCAAAATCCGTCGAACATTTCTTCAGACATTGAGCTGTAACATCATTCACAATTTGTTCCACCGACGGATAATTACTGTCCTGTATATTAAGAGTATGTTCATACAATCCAGTCGATGTTAAGCTCCCGGTTGTCTTATCTCGAACACTAAATCGGATGTAATAGGTTCCCGATGCGTAAAAGGTAAATTCAAACTTGTTACTATCTTTAAAAATGCTGTTTTGTCCATAGCTTACGTCATATACAGACACCAGATTAGAATCGAGAAGAGAATGTATTCTGTATTGATAATTTCCAGAACCTCCTTTCCCCTCCATGAGGAAAGTCGTTGGCTCTCCGCATTTAATCTGAGAGGGATACGCTACACTAAGGCTCAATCCACCAGCCCTCTGTACAGAATTTTCATCTGCCAAAGCTATTCCTGCTTCCTCTGCCTGTGTCTCCTCCAAACCAGCATCCTGCTCTTCTGCCTGTTCCGTCTCTGAGTCTGCATTCACTCCTTCTTCCTGCTCTACTTCCTCATTCGGAGCTTCTCCCTCATTCTGCACTATTTCCGCATCCGGAACCATTTCTTCCTGCACTATTTCTGCATCGGAAGCCGTTTCTTCCTGTGCTTCTTCCACATCCAAAATCATCTCTTCTGCATGAACAGATACTCCCATCATCAACAAACATATAGACATTAACAAAGCAATACTTCTAATTCTTCTCTTACCTCTCATACCTGGTCTCCTTTAAATAATTTCAAGCCATATCCTCGCTGCATCAATGTTTCACAGAGTATAATATTAAATATATTTTAACTGATTTCATTCTGCCAATCAACAACATCTATTTGTCTTATCGGATACTATTTTTGTCTTATTAGCTTCGCTTTACCTTTCTGAAAATATTATTTTACATATTGTAATTTGATACATTATGAATAGAAAAAGAATGCCCTTTACAAGCATTGATTTTTGACTTCTCCGCTCATAAAGGGCATCCCTGTTAAACTTTACTGCAGTCCATAACCTTCCATAAACCTCATTATGACAGTCGCGCACTGGGCGCGTTCTGCGCTTCCTCTCGGATTAATTTTTCCCTGGTCGCCGGTAATCAGGCCGCTGCCAACCGCCCATTCTGCCGCCTCCCACGCAAATCCGCTTACTCTGTCTGCATCCGGAAATTCATACAAATTTCCCCTTGCCTCTGTATTCAGCCGCAGATAGTTTGCATACCGAAACATCATAAGAGCCATCTGCTCTCTGGTAATCTCATCCGCCGGACCAAATCTTCCGTCCTCATATCCGGTAATTACTTCGCTGTCTCTCGCCCACATAACCGCTTCCGTATAGAACTGCCCTTCAGCCACATCTGAAAATGCCTCCCAGTCATACCACACTTCCGGCGCTCCCTGCATACGGTAAAGAATTGTCGCAAACTGTGCCCGAGACAATTTTACGCCCGGACCAAATTCCGAATCGTTCATTCCGGTCATAATATTCCTTGCATACACGAATTTTACCGCGTCCTGATACCAGTCTCCGTCGTGGACATCTGCAAAGGGCAGTGCAACATCCGCCGACATTACGCTCACCTGACAGCTTGCGCTCTTCCCATTATCAGTTGTCGCCGTTATCGTTGCTTCACCGGCGCCGTAGGCTGTTATCGTTCCATTCTCTACTCCAGCCACACTGGAATCGCTTGTATTCCATGTGACCTGCGCTTCCGCCCCCTGCGGAGCCAGATGATATTCCAGAGAATAGCTATCCCCTTCCCTCAGCTGGATAGCAGTCTGGCTCAGAATAATCCCGGATACCTCCTGCTTTAATGTAACCGGAGCTGTATAGATATTACCTGAATCGTTAATCGGGTCTTTTAAAATCTGGTATTCAATTTTTCCCGCTTTCTTTTTTGAGCCATAAATATACCCATTCCTCAACTGCTCATCCGGCCTGTATACGCATGTGTCTCCCTGTCCATTACAAGAAATCTTTCTAATCTCAGTGGCTGTGTTATAATACAATTCATTTTCATGCAGGAACAAACCTGAAAAAGCATCTCTATAATACGACTGATTATTACCCCAGACATACCATTTCCCCAGATCCTTCAGCGCAGTTTTATTCTGCCCGTTTCTATTCTGTCTGTACAGAGAAGTTCCTTCTATATAAAATGCATTCTCTCCGTTCATAACAACCGGCGAAGCAGCTTTCGTCCAATAAGCATTCTCATACTTTGTACTGCTGCATACCAGACTGGTCATATCCCATCCATTATGTTCCCGCTGCCTTATCGTGCTGTCGCTCAGTAAGAAGAATTGATGATAAGCCATTCCCAGTTTATCTTTGACCGGATCATCCCAAGTGCAGTCCACATGATAATAAGCTCCGTCAACCTTCACAATATTCCAGGCATGATTCATCTGCTCACTGCCGGTTACATGGCATTCCATTCCCAGCTTACCCAGAATATATTTATATCCTTCCGCATACGCCTGACATACTCCGATTCCATTCTTAAACAGATTGCCTGACCGGAAGGAAACATCCGGAACCGTACCGGCATTATAATTTGCCTCATCATATTCGTACTGGCAGGCAAAATAATCATGAACCGCCAGAGCCTTCTCTGCTTCTGACATTCCCTCCGACACCTGATTCAGAATCTCACATATTTTCTGATCAATTGCCAGAATATGTGCTTTTGTTTCTTCCGCATTCATCGGATTAATCAATTTGATACTTGTCCATAAATTTCCAATACTATAAAACTTCGCGTTGATTCCATCACACAGATACGGCGAGAATA
>CAOKJI010000097.1 GCA_948468495.1 uncultured Dorea sp.
GTAAGTCTTGCGATTATGATATTTACAATAAAAATTGCCAGAAATGTAAAAGAGATTTCAGTTCCCAAACCTAAATCATTCATAGCAATTCCGTTGAGAACCTCTGTTGAAGGTATGATTCCGTCTAAATGGAACGCTTCGCTAAACATATCCCCGAAGTGGCCTATGGTCCTTACCAGGACGCCGGAACCGGCTGATAATACCATGAAACCTAGCAGAGTTTTAAAAGTGCCTGAGATAATTTCTCCTATATTCTTTTTTTGAAGGATTAATCCAGCTAAAGAAACTAATGCAATTATAATAGCTGTCTGGGTTAATATATTTTTAATAATAAAGTTAACGATTGTCATTTTGCCTCCTATTCATTGTCGTGAGACGAATCTAAAATGCCGGTGTTCTTCAGAACAGGAACAAGGTGTTCTTTGAGTTCCTGCTTATTTACAAGGTTTCTTACAAAAATAAGTTTGGTTTTTGTTTCATCAATTTGCAGCTTGGTAAATTGTCTTCTGAAATTTTCTGCAGTTATGATAATGTCAGCCTTTAAGGATGCTGCGCTTGAGATATCGCAATGTTCCAGATGTGCTTTGACGCCAAGGCTTCTTAGAACATCCTCGACGCTCATCTGACATGCAAAACTGCTTCCCAGACCCAGACCGCATACCATTAAAATATTCAGTTCTTTCATTTTAATCACCTCGATTTTTTGTTCTCAATTTATTAAAACAGGATTGATTTGTCTGCTTTTGTTATTCTTCCAGAGCAAATAATACTTTTTTGAAATCGGTAAGGTTTGTTTTGGAAGATAACTCTTCTATTTTTCCATCTTCATTAATTAATTTGACAATGGTAGACATGATTTTCAGGTGGGAATCATTGTCAATTGCGGCCAGACAGAAAATAATGGAAACAGGATCATTATATTCATTGTTAAAATTGACTGGCGGATTCAATGTCATTATGCTGACTCCCAGCCGGTTCACATACAGGCCGGGCCTTGCGTGAGCCAGTGCGATTCCTGGCCCGATCACAATATATGGACCTAATTCATGAATAGAATCAATCATTGCATCGGCGTATTCCGGCTGAATAGTCTGATCGTCTATCAGGGGCTTGGCTACCTGGCGCATTGCCTCCTGCCAGTTATTTGCATTCTGTTGTAGTAAAATATGCCTGTCCGCTAGGATATCACTTATCATAGGCTGAACTCCTCTCTTATTGATTTCAATTTTATATTTTTGAAAAAGTTGTTGTAAATCCTGCATGAATGCCATTTTGTCCAAATTTTTATTTTTCTTTTCGGCTAAATTTACGATTTCCTGAAATAGTCGTTCATTTGATTCGGAAGCACAGGATTTATTTTGCTGAAATAAGGTTTCGTTTTTTTTAATAAATTTTTGAATCTTAACTTTATCGTCCGGAGTTAATATAGGATTGACTTTCAATGACAGCATTTGCGGAATGGGAATGTCAGTTGTTTTTAATACGAAATCAGCGTCTAATTTTCTGAGGATTCCGGTCTCATTAGAGCTGATAACACCAATTACGTCAAGCTCATTCTGATTTCGTAATTTCTCAGCCAGAAGTTCTCCGGTTACTACACCATGTCCGCAAATAATAATTACCCGGTATTTTCTCTTAATTGCCGCGTTTATCTTTTCGCGAGCGGCGCCGAAATGTATGCATAAATATGCGATTTCCTCATCGGATATCATGCCGCCGAACTGTTCCTGAGAATTTGTACATATTTGTTGAAGGTCGCGAAAGGTAGAAGAAAAATCATGTCTGACCATATGAGTCAGCGGATTATATATTTCTATTTTACCTTTTAACCGTTTGAGCAAAGCATTCAAATGGTAAAATAAATTTTCAAATAGCGCAGCCTCGTTTGTATAAGGAATATTCTGGAGCTGTGACATCTGATGGATCAGATGAATACATAACATCTGGCATCTTGCCCAATCCTCTGAAAATTCTGTTTTTCGTTTCAGGTTTAAACTGTCGACCATGAAGCCCAGATAAGTTTTTTCTATTTCTTCTATCTCATACATATCAAATTTCCGCAAAAAAAGGTTTACAATATTTCGAGGGTGTTTTTTTTCGCGTTTTTTGATAAATAATTCTTCCCCATTTATCCGGTGATTACTTTCGTATCTTTTTTTCCATATTGAGAAATATACGGATAACTGTGCGTAATAAAGTATATTGTCAGTTGTTCGGTCTTGCTCCATATATTCTTTCAATGTCGTAAATATTTTTTTGAAGTTTTCTCCGTCGATGTAATTTAGTATAGTCTGCTCAGTTAAAGACAGGAGAGCCGTATTAGCAGAATCTAAAAATTTGCTGACATCAATTCTCGTATTAATAATGTTGTTTAACAGTAAACGAATTGCCCATTCATCGCCGTTTAAGCGGAAGCCATTTTTTGGCGTACTAATAATTTCCAGTTGGAAGCGGGAGCACATTTTTCTAATATCCCGCATATCCGAATCGATTGCACTTTTACTTACTGAGAAGATAGTTTGGAAATCCTGGGCAAAAACGGGCTCTCCATTATCCAGAATAGAAAATAAGATAATCATCTTACGCTCTTCTTTACCTACAAAGCTGTCATTGGAATCATTTGTTAAGATTTTTTGTTCTATACACCTTCTTTCTACTTTGTTTGTTGACAGACGGACACCTTTTCCATGGAATTTTTTGATTTTTTCGAAATGATTTACCTGCAGCCAGTCATTAAGGGCATCAATGGTGTAACGAACTAACCGTACTGAGATATTTAATTCACTGGCTAATTGTTCATATGTATAAATGGAATCTTCATTTAACAATAGAGATAATAGTTCAACATTTCTTTTTTTCATTTCGTCCACCTCTTGTTTGTATTATAAACTTTTTGACATTTATGATAAAGTGGATGTTTTTTCTAATTATAATTGAAAAAATATACACTATTTATCGTTTTTTACGAAAATAATAATAAATTAATAGAATTTAATTCCAGCAGTAGGTATACCAGTGTTTTACGGATTCCCAGTATATGGTTCAGGTATTCCATTAACCCAATCGATATTAAAGTTAAGATTGGCAGAGTTAATGGAACCAAGAAGGGAAGACTGCCCTCTGCAGTCTTCCCTTCTATATTTTATCCCTGCGGCAGTCTCCCATACCTCCGAACCGCCGAATATATGAAGTTCTTCAGCTCCTCTGTAAGCTCTTCCTTCCTCACCCTCCATTTCCAGTTGTCCCCGGTTGTAGAGGGCACGTTGATTCTTGCCCTGTTATCATACCCCAGCCAGTCTGGCAGCGGTATCACGCACAGTCTGGCCACGCTTGCCATCGCCGTACAGACAAGAGGAACATACATCTCTTTATCCGGGCGGTAATCTTCACACAGATATTCCCGGACCATCTGTCTTTCTTCTTCCTTAAGACCTTCACAGAACCACCCGGTAACCGTCTCATTGTCATGGGTTCCCGTATATACCAC
Source organism: uncultured Dorea sp. (assembly GCA_948468495.1). The sequence goes on from CAOKJI010000097.1 coordinate 3,488, forward strand.
GCTGTTTCTGTCATAATTATGAGGGAGATAATCGCTGGCGCTTCCCGAATCTCTGGAATCGAAAGCAAATTCCAGTACCTTCATTCCCGGATAACCCGTATCAGACACCAGCTTCCTCACCGAATCCGTAACGTATCCCAAGTCTTCCGCGATGATTTGCCGCTCTCCAAATACCTCCCGGACTTTCTCAAACAGTTCAATTCCGGGTCCTTTCTTCCACTGGCCCGTTCTCGCGTCTTCCGCCCCGTAGGGAATGGCGTAATACTCATCAAATCCCCGGAAATGATCAATCCGCACCACATCGTACATCCGGAAGCAGAACGCTAGCCGTCTCATCCACCAGCCAAAGCCTGTGGACTTGTGATAATCCCAGTCATATAACGGATTCCCCCATAACTGTCCCACCGCTGAAAACCCATCCGGAGGACAGCCGGCAACAGCTAACGGACGGCTCTGTTCGTCAAACTGAAACAGCTCTTTCCCGGCCCAAGCGTCCGCACTGTCCATCGCTACATAGATGGGAATATCCCCGATAATCCCGATTCCCTGACTGTTCGCATAATCTTTCAGCCCCAGCCATTCCCGGTAGAACTCAAACTGGAGAAATTCATAAAAGCAAATCTCCTGTTCAAACTCCTTTCGCTTCTTTTTCAAAGTTTCCGTATCCCGATATTTCAGCGTATCCTCCCACAGCGTCCATGGTTCTCCGCCATGCCCGTCTTTCAGAGCCATAAATAACCCGTAATCCTCCAGCCATTCCTTCTCTTCCCGGCAAAATTGCAGGAAATCGCTGTCTTCCCATATCCGGCTTCTGTCAAATGCTTTCTTTAATATAAGATACCGGTTCTCATACAAAATCCCGTAATCAATATACCGGTCATCTTCTCCGAACTCCGTTTCCTCACATTCTTCCCCTGTAAGCCATCCATAAGAGACAAGCCTTTCCAGACTGATAAAAAAAGGATTCCCTGCAAATGTAGAGAAGGACTGATAGGGAGAATCCCCATATCCCGTAGGCCCCAGCGGAAGAATCTGCCAGAAGGCCTGTCCCGTCTCCTTAAGAAAATCTATCCATTCATATGCCTCTTTTGAAAAACATCCAATCCCATACCGGGACGGCAGGCTGCTTACCGGAAGCAGTATTCCGCTCTTTCGCATCTTTCCTTTCTCCTAACTCTATTTTCACCCTGCTGCTTTTGACACTCCTGCATCCATCCATGCCGGCACAGCATTGCTTAATAACTTCTGTTTCGCTTGCCTCGACGTTGCTGCCGCGCTTGTGTCTATGGCGCGGCAATCTCGGCTAATATCCCGTAATGGTCTGAAATAACCGGTTCTCTCTCACCGGAGAACGCTACCCGGAAGGAAGTAACCTCTACCGGATATTTCGACCAGATATAGTCAATACATAACCCTTTTTCTGCTTCCCTTCCCCAGCCGTCAATCTTTCCGGGAACGGTAATCTCATTCTCCTTCTTCCCGGAAAGCCTGCAGGTATCCAGCCAGCCGCATCCGCGCACATAATCATAACCCGTATTCCTCTGATTTGCCGGGCTGTTAAAATCCCCCATCAGGTAAATATTTCCCTCTTTTCCGGAAAGCTGCTTCTGCAGGCGGTCCATTTGACGGGAAAACGGCTCCTCTGCATCCTCCCACCATCCCAAATGGGCGGACACAAACCAGCTCTTCTGTCCATCCGGGCCTGTCTGAATACTGACAGCTTTTCTGGTCTTCCAATTATGGTAGTCTCTGGAATCTGACAGATAATACGCCTCCGCCCGTTCAATGGGGAGCCTGCTGATTACAGCAAGCCCCTCGTCAAAGACTCCGTATCCCACCTTAATTCCATCCCAGGTCCAGGAGTATGCATACCCCTGTTCCCTTAGCCTGTACATCAACTGCAGCGCATAGTTATCTTCCCGTATTACCGTCTCTTCATTGACCGGCACATAAGAACCCGGCATCTCTTTACTGACAGCCTGCCTGTCTCTCGTCTGGCATACCTCCTGCAAAGCGATAACATCCGCCTGCTGCCGGATAATACAATCCGCAAGCGCATCCAGATTGCTCCGAAACAGTTTTTCCGGAAAGCCCACAGCATGGCTGTGTGCATTCAGTGTCATGAGCTTCATCTTTTTTTCCATCACATAATCCTTATAAAATATCATTGATATCTGATTTCAGCACATCCGCCTTCGGTCCATATACCGCCTGTATACCGTTATCCTTCTTAATCAGGCCCATAGCGCCCTGCGCCTTCCACTCTGGAAGCTCTGCAACCTTGCTCACATCCTTAACCGTAACGCGGAGTCTGGTCATACATGCGTCCACCAGTGTAATATTCTCCCTTCCTCCAAGCAAAGCAATAATCTTTTCCGCCTGATCATTTCCTCCGGTTTTCGCTCCTGTATTTCCGTCGCCGGACTCCTCTTCATCCAGATAATTGCCCAGGCGTCCCGGCGTTGCGAATTTAAATTTGCCAATCATAAAATATGCGACCACATAGCCGATTACAAAGAATGCAATCACGCTGATAATAAAGTTAATGATATCCCCGCCCAGTCCGGCCTTTAAGGACATGGGGATTCTGGTAATAAACTCCAGATTTCCAAAGGAATGCAGTCTGAGGTCAACGACTCCCGCCAGAGCGAATGCAAGTCCCTGAAGAATTGCATAAATAATATACATCGGCAGCGCCGCGAACATAAACATAAACTCCAGCGGCTCTGTTACGCCGGTAAGGAATACTGCCGCCACAATCGAAATAAATACAGACTTATACTGTTTCTTTCTCTCCGGCTCCACCCGACGGTACATCGCCAGGGCGAATCCCATCAGAAGCCCGGTAGCGCCAATCATCTGTCCTACCTTAAAGCGGGCCGGCGTTACCGTTGTAAGCAGTTCGTTGTATGCCGCCATATCCCCGGCTCCCTTAAAATTAATCAAATCCGTTACCCACGCAAGCCACAGCGGGTCCTGACCAAAAACTTCCGTTCCTGCATTTACACCGGTCAGTACCGTATATGTACCTCCAAAAGAAGTATAATTCATCGGAATCGTCAGCATGTGATGCAGTCCGAATGGAAGCAGCAAACGCTCCAGAGTTCCGTAAATAAACGGCGCAAGAATCGGAGATGTATCCGATGAATTTGCAATCCAGATACCAAAATTGTTGATTCCTGTCTGTACCACCGGCCAGATAATACTCAAAACCAGCGCGGTTACCGTCGAGTAGAAAATAACTACCAGCGGTACAAAACGCTTGCCGTTGAAGAACGATAACGCATC
>CAOKJI010000098.1 GCA_948468495.1 uncultured Dorea sp.
TGATAGACTGGTACAAAGCCAGTGAAGGAAAGAAAGAATGGTTTGATGAAGACGGGACGCATTTACTGCCGGAGGGAGCGAAGGCTTACAGAGATTGTATCAGGCAGGCTGTTTTGAAGGTATATGCGGATTGAGCGCAGGTGTGATTTGACAAGAGTAAGAAATTGTGGTAGGATACAGAATGTCCTGGATTGTTTGGGAATCAGCGTTTGGGACATTTCATAGGCGGATATGGCGGAATTGGCAGACGCGCTAGACTTAGGATCTAGTGTCTCGGACGTGCAGGTTCAAGTCCTGTTATCCGCATTGAATAAAAAGTACCGGAAGCCTTCGGTAAGGCAGTTCCGGCGCTTTTTATTTTAATATCAGAAATTTCGCTTTGTATATTTTTCGAGAGAATGCGCGTTTTATTGTTAAGATTTTAATAATTATTTTGGGAAATTTAATTTTTACTTAGTATCTTTGAAATGAATTTTAGTGTATAATAATTCTATTCGGCAATTCTGTATGTGCAGTTCAGTACATATACAGGGAAAAGGGAGAGGAAGTATGGCGGAACCTGTGTTGGGGAATCCACAGAATACAATAGAAGTTCTTAAGAAATATAATTTTACATTCCAGAAAAAGTATGGACAGAATTTTTTGATTGATACGCATGTACTGGATAAGATTATTCGCGTGGCCGGGATACAGAAGGAAGACTTTGTACTTGAGATAGGTCCGGGAATTGGAACGATGACGCAATATCTGGCTCAGGCGGCAGGAAAGGTAGCGGCTGTTGAGATTGACAAGGCGTTGATTCCGATATTGGAGGATACCTTGTCGGAGTACGATAATGTGAAGATTATTCAGGCGGACGTACTGAAACTGGATATCCAAAAGATGCTTGAGGAGGAACGCTGGGGGAGGCCGTTTAAAGTGGTGGCGAATCTTCCCTATTATATTACGACGCCGATTATTATGGGATTATTTGAAATGCATGTTCCGATAGAGAGTATTACTGTGATGGTTCAGAAGGAGGTTGCCGAGCGTATGCAGGCCAGGCCGGGTACGAAGGATTACGGAGCGTTGTCTTTGGCAGTACAGTACTATGCCAGACCATATATTGCGGCCAATGTTCCGCCCAACTGTTTTATGCCGAGACCTAAGGTTGGCTCGGCGGTTATCTGTCTTCAACGTCATCATGAGCCGCCGGTTAGAGTAGACGATGAAGGGCTGATGTTTCGGATTATCCGGGCGTCTTTTAACCAGAGAAGGAAGACGTTGGCGAATGGTCTGAACAATGCCCAAGACCTCGATATACCGAAGGAGGTAATTATAGAGAGTATCCGCAAGATTGGCAAGGAAGCCGGCGTGCGGGGGGAGACCCTGACGCTGGAAGAATTTGCAGAGCTTAGCAATTATATTTGTAAACAGATGTGACGTATTTGGTTGTTCACGACTAAATAGTTGCGGATAAATGCCCATACATTAAGCGCCCGCTATTTATGAAACGGTGTACTATCAAAAGTATGGTCCTGTAACTTGCTGACCAGGTTTTGTAGTAGGAAGGAGAGAGCTATGAGTAATTTTTCACCGAAGATGTTATTTGAAATTACCCCAGAGATTACCCATTTGGCAGAGCTGTGTGAAGAGAGCAACGCAATTGATAAGGAGTTATATGGAATATATGACGTGAAGCGGGGACTGCGCGATATGCATGGAAAGGGAGTCCTTGCAGGTTTGACGAATGTTTCGGATGTACGCGCGAAGAAGATTGTAGACGGGGAGGAAGTGCCCTGCGCCGGTAATTTGTATTTCCGGGGATATAATATTAAGGATTTGGTACAGGGATTTTTGAAGGCGGACAGGTATGGATTTGAGGAGACGGCATATCTGCTGCTGTTTGGAGAGCTGCCGACAGAGAAGGAACTGGAGGATTTTCGGGAGATGCTGGCGGACAGGAGAACCCTTCCGCCGAATTTTGTGAGAGATGTAATTATGAAAGCTCCCAGCCGGGATATGATGAATAGTTTGTCCCGGTCCATTTTGAATTTGTATACATATGATGCAAAGGCGGATGATACCTCCATTCCAAATGTACTGCGTCAGTGTCTGAATCTGATTAGCCAGTTTCCCATGCTGATGGTGTATGGATATCATGCTTATAATTATCGGAGAGGAAGAGATTTGTTTATCTATGCACCGCAGCCGGAGCTGTCTATGGCGGAGAATATTCTGATGATGCTTAGAGAAGACCGTCAGTATTCCAAGCTGGAGGCGCGGATTCTGGATATGGCGATGGTTCTTCATATGGATCATGGCGGAGGTAACAACTCTACATTTACTACTCATGTGGTGACTTCCTCCGGAACAGATACCTATTCGACGATGGCGGCGGCGATGGCCTCTTTGAAAGGGCCGAAGCATGGCGGGGCGAATATTAAGGTTACCAAGATGTTTAATGATATGAAAAAGGTCGTTCAAGACTGGGAGGATGAATCAGAGGTTAGACAGTATCTGTATGATTTGCTGGATAAGAAGGCATTTGACCAAAAAGGTCTGATTTATGGAATGGGTCATGCAATTTATTCCATATCCGATCCGAGAGCAGAGATTTTCAAGTCTTTCGTTAAGCAGCTTGCTTCTGAGAAAGGATATGAGAAGGAGTATTCTCTCTATGAGAAGGTAGAGCGTCTGGCTCCGGAAGTTATCGGCGAGCGCCGCAGAATGTATAAGGGTGTTAACGCCAATGTGGATTTCTACAGCGGACTGGTATATCAGATGCTGAATCTTCCGCCGGCTCTCTACACGCCGATTTTTGCGGCGGCAAGGATAGTGGGATGGAGCGCTCACCGGCTTGAGGAGCTTAAGAACGTGGATAAGATTATCCGTCCGGCTTATAAGGCCCTTGCGCCGCACCGGGATTATATAGCGATGGAAGACAGATAAGAGGTGATAGGAATGAAACAGGAATTCTATTATCCGTCCAGCGACGGGCAGACGAAGATTCATGGGATTATATGGAGACCGGAGAAGCAGGCGAAGGCTGTATTACAGATCTGCCATGGTATGGTGGAATATATCGACCGTTATAACGATTTTGCGCAGTATTTGGCAGAACGGGGCGTCTGTGTTGTGGGGCACGATCACCTGGGACATGGGAAGTCGGTGCAGTCAGAAGAACATTTGGGTTTTTTCCACGAATCGCATGGGAATCAATATGTGATTACCGATATTCATAAGCTTCGCAGAATGACGGAGCAGGATTATGCAGGCGTACCGTATTTTATGATGGGACATAGTATGGGTTCTTTTCTGCTGCGCCAGTATCTTACGATGAGGGCGGAGGGACTTGCAGGGGCGATTATCATGGGGACGGGCTATATGCCTTATGGACTTCTCGCAGCGGGTCAGATGGTCTGCAGGTCAATTGCGGCAGTGAAAGGCTGGCAGTACAGAAGTGAATTTGTGAATCAGCTTGGAATGGGCGGTTATAATAAGCAGTTTGAGCCAGGCGAAAGTACCAAGGACTGGATAACCTCTGATGAGGAGATGCGGAAGAAATATGAAGCAGACCCTCTGTGCAGTTTTATATTTACGGTAAATGGATATTATCAGATGTTTGAAGGTATGAAGACGCTGACAAAGAAGAGCGCAATGGATAAGATTCCGGGGAGTCTTCCGGTATTTTTCGTATCGGGGGCGGAAGACCCGGTGGGCTCTAATGGAGAAGGCGTGGCCAGAGTATTTCACAAATATGAACAGGCCGGTATTCAGGATGTGGAGATGAAGCTATATCCGAAAGCCCGTCATGAGATACTGAATGAATCGAATAGAGAACAGGTGTATGAAGATTTGTACCAGTGGATAAATGATAGGATATAGGGAAGACGGAAGCGATGAAGAAGAATAAAAGACAGCAGAAGCGCTTGGAAAATAAGCTGCTTCTGCTGCTTATTGTACTGGGTATCCTTGGAGGATGCTATACTTATTTTGTAGATTCGGAATTTCCGGAGAAATTGATAGCCGCAGTAGAGGATTGCGCGGAAGGGCTGGAAGGATTAGCGGATATCTTGTCGGGAGACGGGAATGAGCCGTCCGTATCGCTGGAAGACATTCCAGAATTTTCCGGCGAGCCTTACATCATAGTGGAGGGAAATGAGCCGGATTTCTCCGAGGAGGAGAAGACAGAGGAATCCTTTGAAGAATACAGTGAACTGGATCGGCTTGGGAGATGCGGGGAGGCCTGTGCTAACGTGGGAGAGGATTTGATGCCGACGGAAGAGAGAGGCAGCATCAGAGAAGTGAAGCCCAGCGGATGGGAGAACGAATACTATGATTTTGTGGATGGCGGGTATGTATATAACCGCTGTCATTTAATCGGTTATCAGCTTGCCGGGGAAAATGCCAATGAAAAGAATCTGATTACCGGTACAAGATATATGAATGTAGAAGGTATGCTGCCTTTTGAAAATCAAGTGGCGGAATATGTGCGGGAGACGGGGAATCATGTGCTCTTTCGGGTGACGCCGGTTTATGACGGAAAGAATCTGGTAGCCTCAGGCGTACAGATGGAAGCCGAGTCAGTGGAAGACGATGGCAGGAGCATACGGTTTAATGTGTACTGCTATAATGTGCAGCCGGGCGTAGAGATTGATTATACGACCGGGGAAAATTGGATGGAAGAATAGAATGGGAGAGATACCTAGAATAAGCGGGGTGTCTCTTCTTTTTATTATATTAGAGCATGTTTGAAAATTCATTCCTGCAATCTGTCGCCCCACTTCACACCAGATTTTACGCTGAATTTGGTCAATGTAGCCCACTACACCTCCCAAATCCAGCATAAAATCTGATGCAAATTGGGACGGCATCTTGCAAAAAGCAATTTTCAAACACGCTCTAGTCCTTTTAGGGCGCGTTTCGTGAGAACATGATTCAGGAGTGAGGGGCGGTTTTGTGAAGCAAACTTTGGCTCTGTAAACGAAAAAGGATTGACATAGAATACACATTATGTTAATATTTGATTGTGGATAATATAAATATGTTATTTATTAGTAAAATAAAATTAACTTTTCATTGCTGTAAATGTACATTTCATGTAAAATAAAAAGAAACGGGGATGAAAAATGTATCGAAATAGAATCTGCCGATACATGGCGTATGAATTGCGATAATTTTTGAGTTTAAATTCATGGAGAATAAAAAAGAAATGAGTAAGAATAAAAGGATTTACGATGGTTTTCCGAATAGCGAATCTGTGAAAAGGGGAAAGAGAACTGAGTCTGGAGAGCGAAAGTATCCGGATTTTATAAAGGAGGCGCAGGCAGCGTATCAGTCGGGCCAAAGTTTGACATTAGCAGGACTTTTGGCAAAAAAGCAGGGCGAGTATACGGCGGAGGATTACTATGCATTGCCGGAGGACTGCCGGGTGGAATTGATAGACGGAGTGATTTATAATATGGCAGCTCCGGCATTGCGGCATCAGACGACGGCCTTTCGTATTGCAGTTCAGTTAGATGAATGGATACGAAAGAAGAATGGACAGTGTGTGGTGATGATGTCGCCGGCAGATGTGCAGCTTGACAGGGATGAGAGGACGATGGTACAGCCGGACGTATTTGTAGTATGTAAGAAAGAGAATATGGGTTCAGAGGAAGACGGGAAGGGTACGGAAAAGGAGAAAGGGAAAAAAGAAAGCAGGAATCGTGGAAATCATGAAGAGCGCCATGCATTTCAGGGAGCGCCGGATTTTGTGGCGGAAGTATTGTCACCGTCCAGCGAGAAGAGAGACTGGATTGTCAAATATCGGAAATATAAGAATGCCGGAGTGAGAGAATACTGGATTGTAGACCCAGAGACTGAAAGAATTACGGTTCATTTGTTTCATGAATGTCCAGAGACGGCGGTGTATTCTTACCAAGATGAAGTTCCGGTACATATTTTTGGAGATGGGTGCAGCGTGTCTTTGAAAGATATCGGTGAAAGGGATAGTTTGCTGGATGAAATTGAGTCGCAGAAGGGAGGCGTTGTATGAATAATTATTGTGAGAATAGTGAGAGTGGGGAGCGGTTATATCCGGATTTTATAAAGGAGGCGCAGGCAGCGTATCAGTCGAAGGGAGATTTGGCGCTGGGAAGGCTTTTGGCAAAGAGGCAGGGGGAGTACATAATAGAGGATTACTATGCATTGCCGGAGGACTGCCGGGTGGAATTGATAGACGGCGTAATCTATAATATGGCGCCGCCGACCTGGCAGCATCAGAATATTGCCGGAGAGCTCTTTTATTATTTAAAGGATTATATCAGAAAGAATAAGGGGAAGTGTCTGGCGGGTATGTCTCCGGTGGATGTGCAGCTTGACAGAGATGATAAGACGATAGTACAGCCGGACGTATTTGTAGTATGTAAGAAAGAGAATATGGGTTCAGAGGAAGACGGGAAGGGTACGGAAAAGGAGAAAAGGAAAAAAGAAAGCAGGAATCGTGGAAATCATGAAGAGCGTTATGTGTTTCAGGGAGCGCCGGATTTTGTGGCGGAAGTATTGTCGCCGTCCAGTGAGAAGAGAGACCGGATTGTCAAATATCGGAAATATAAGAATGCCGGGGTGCGGGAATACTGGATTGTAGATCCCAGGGCAGAGATGGTAACAGTACATAGGCTTGATAGCGAGGAAACGTCAGTGTATTCGTATCAGGATAAAATTCCGGTGTATATATTTGACGGAGACTGCCGGATAACATTGGAGAATATTGTGCAGAGCGAGCGGCTTCTTGCCGAGATGGGAAT
>CAOKJI010000099.1 GCA_948468495.1 uncultured Dorea sp.
GAAGCTCCTCATGTATCCTTCCCTTTCTGCCGGTTAAAATATACTCTTCGATGGTTTTCCGGGCAAGCCCCACGTACGCGTCCTCTCCGGCCCGCATCTTCCGGACTCTGTCCCGCTCCTTTTCATCATACTGGTCTTTAAAATTCCTCCGAAGATTCTTTCCCAAAATCTCGTAAGCACAAATGCCGTACCCCACGCCAAATGGTCCCTCATAGGAAAGCTTCCTGGCGGAAACCTCCGTTCTGTCCAATGCTCCCGCCATAATGGTAAAGGAGCGGTGTCCGCACTCTCCGGCCCTTTCACAGAATCCTTCGGAAAACTCAAACAGCTTGCCAAAATCGCCGCTTCCCATGACCTCCATGATACGCCTGTCATACTCCGGCCCTTCTTCCCTGTAACCGTAAGGCCCGTCTTCTTTCAGTCTGTGAGACAAATCCCCGCTGGCAATCACCACAACATTCCGTCCCAGAATCTCCGACGTCTCCCGGATGCGCTGTCCAAGCGCATAATGGGCAGAAAGAGAAAGTCCCGAAAGTCCGACTCTGACTAACCGGTATTCCTTCCAGTACTGATTTACAAAATATAAGGGAACCATGGTTCCATGGTCTAACTGTCTGTCCCGCTCTCCCATAGTTCCCGCCGGCAGATTCCCTGCATCGGCAAGTTTACAGAGATTCTCCCTGAATTCTGTATCATACTCCGCTTCTATCCGAACCTGTCCCGCCCGAAACTGCGCGAAATTCCCCTTCGCGCCGCTTCCCGGCGATATATGGAAATAATCCGCTTACATCACCTGATGAGGAGAAATCAGAACAATCGTCTCCGGCTTTAAGGCGGCAATCCTTCCGGCTATCTCGCGGTATGCGTCAACCGTATCCTGAATCTTTCGCTCCTCACCCCTGCCAATCTCCGGGATAATGAGCGGCGGGTGCGGCACCATAAATGCTCCTGAAATCATAATAAGACCTCCCTCATTATTTTTCTCTTCCATCCTCCTTAATCTCTAGTCACTATATGTGAACCATGCCAATCTGTTTTTATCCTAACACAAAGACGCCCGGCTCGCAAGCCCCGGGCGTTCTAGAGCGTGTCTGAAAATTACTTCCTACAACTCTTCCATACAGTTGCCAGAATGTCTTTCAGTACAAGAAATGCATCCAGTTCATTATAGCCGTATTTCTTTTCCAAGTCATGTAACAGTTTATCCAGTTCCTTCGCGTAGCAAGCCGTATCCACTTCTCTCTGGTATCTGTCCAGAATTGGATATTTCTTGCTCCACGCTTTTGTCCAGTCTATCTTCTCTGTCACTTTTTCACTGGTTTTGTCGATGATTTCCTGAATTTCTTTCACGTCAATATCAAACTCAACCAGTTCGTCCAGAGACATTCCGTAAAGAACCGCAAGTTTTTTAGACTGACAGATATCCGGCAGCGTCTCATCCGTTTCCCACTTAGAAACCGTCTGCCTGCTAATCCCCAGTTTTTCAGCGACCTCCTCCTGTGACAATCCCTTTTTCTTCCTTGCATGAAATAAATGATTTCCCAAACTCATGACGCCGTCCTCCTTTTCGGTTATAGTCTGATTATAATATTTACGCAGCAGGAATACTACCATCACAATCATCCAGTTTCGCCCGTTTTCTTAACATACAGGCCAATCAGGCAGACAGCCGCGCCCGTAGGAATCAGCACGCAGTAAACTGCCCCGTTAAATTTATCGAATAAAAAGCCATAAACCATCTGTCCTATTGGCTGAGCGCACATGGTAATCGCCGATGTATATGCCATAATCTTCCCAATCAGATGGTCTGGCGTATTCTGTTGAATGTCTGACACCGCAAAGATAGAAAATATACTGATTGCCGCCTGCATCCCACAGAGAGAAATAACAGTCACAGCATAGCGGATTGCCGTACCGGAGGGAAACAGGAATACAACTCCGGCAGGAATCATGCAGGCGCCAATCGCCGCAAGTGCAAATGACAATCTGCTATTTATCATCTTTCCCGCAAGGAAGCCTGAAGCGACGCTTCCCAAAATCGTTGCAACCGCCAGCGCGCTTTCGGCTCCTCCATAATATTTCGCATCCAGAGCAAGTATCGTCCGTACGATAAAGGGGAGTCCTACCAGCGCAACGCCCATAACAAAGAAGCGGGAAGCCGCAGCCAGAAGCAGTATTCTCGTGATATCCGGCCGCTCCTTCGTCACAAACCGGATACTATCGGCAAAATCATCTTTTATTACAGACAGGATATTTCCCTGAAAGACCCTGGTCTGGGCTTCCAATTGTATGAAACATTCCAATAACGCTGTAACGAAGAAGCATACGACGCTTGCATACATTACTGGCTTTAAGCCCAACGCCGCATAGAAGATACCGCCAAACAAAGGCGCGATGAAATAAGAGACTGACGCCACCTGATTCACAACCGCATTGCCCCTGATAATCTCCTCTCCTTTCAGCATCTGCGGAATACACGCCTGTACCGTAGGCGTTTCAAAAGCTCCGAGAACCGAAAGCGCCACAAGCAGAGTACCAATTACAGCAAGGGCATTCTTCTCAGATATAAAGACTGCTCCGGATAAGACAAACAATCCTGTCATTGTATCCAGCGCCACCATAATATTCCGCCTGTCCGCCCGATCGGCAAGAATGCCGCCAAGAGGTGATAAGAGTATGGCCGGAACCGTTGCAATAGACAAAATTCCTGCAAATACAGACGCTGAACCGGTTGCATCCAATACGTACATGGACAGCGCCAAACGTAAAATATAATTGCCAAATAAAGAACTTATCTGCCCCAGCACAAGGAGCGTGAAATTTCTCGTAAACAGCTTGTTCTCCATCTATTCGTCTTCCTTTCCTCCATTTTCAAACACGTTCAAATATTCTCTCTGTCCGCCCGTACATCTCATCTTCAATAACCGGAAGCCCCATCGTCGATAACACCTCTGCAATAAACCGGCATTTGCGCTGAATCTCTTCCGCATCTGCAGGAAATACAGAGGGCAGCAGCCAGAAATTAACAAGAGGCAGCAATTCGGAAAGTTCTTTTGCATATTCTGTCTGAATTGAGCCGTCGCGCCGTCCTTCCTCAATCAGCTCAAACCACAAAGGGGTCAGAATACGCCGGTTCGCCTCTACTGCGGCCGCCAGGATACGCGAATCTTTCAGAATAGAAACAGCCTGCGTATTAATCTCTTCCCGTTCTTCATCAGCCCTGTCCAATGCAAGCACTTCCCGAATCTTCTGCAGTCCATTCAAATCAGAACGCCCCCTGACAGCCTCAAAAGGATTGTTTTCCAAAAACATCTGATCTCCCAGCGCATGCATAAGCTCTTCTTTACTCTGAAAAAAACGGTAAAACATTCCCTTGGCCCCGCCTGCCAGCTCCATAATGTCAGTAATGGCGGTTTCTTCATAACCTTTCGATAAAAATAATACCTTCGCCGCATCTAAAATCTCTTTTTTCCACTGTTCTGGTTGTTTTTTCACTGGTCTTGCCATGATTTGCTTATCCCTCTCTATAGTTATTGACTACAAGTCAATAACTATTATACAAGGAAGCGGATACAGTGTCAATTATTTTTAATTTACTTTACTTATCAAATAAAACAGACAAGTCGATATAAAATTGGAAATATCGTTCCATTACACAGACTGCATTAGATAATTTTGCATATTTACTGCACCAAGACATAATGGACAAGAAAAAAGGAGAACCACACTATGATAAACTACATACGAAATCTAAGAATCAGATTAAAACTTTATATTTTGATAGGAGTTGCGCTGATTGGTATGCTCATTATCGGAGGCATGTCCTTTTTCCAGATGGGACGGCTCAACGATATGACAAGCGATATCTCAAAAAGCTGGCTTCCCAGTATCGACACAGCAAGAGACATGAGCAGCACTCTTTCCAACATCCGTCTTAATGAATTGGGATATCTTACCGCAATCTCTGACGAAGTGGAAGAATCCAGCCTGCAGTATCTTCAAAAAGAAAAGGAAGAGATGAACGGGCTTTTAGCTGCATATGAGGGATTAATTGATGCGGAAGAAAAAGACTTCTATGATACTGCAATGAATTTATGGAGCCAATACAACGAGGCTGATGAAGATATGATAGCTTTGGCAAAAGAAGGCCGCGACAAAGAAGCCCGCTCAATCTTAGAGGGCAAATGTGTGGAACTCTACAATTCCTTAAACAATGCCTTCAATGATATTATCACCTACAACACTGAAGGGAGCGACGACGCAACAAAGGAAAGCGATTCCCTTTATAGAAGCTCCATCTTACTTATGGCGGCGGTTATTCTTGCAATTATATTGATTGGCGTATTTTTCTCCTTTGTGATAATCCGCCTGATTAAGTTTCCAATCTCTGAGATCGAACAAGCCGCTACCAGAATGGCCGAGGGTGATTTGGATGTGGAGATTTCCTATACTTCCAAAGATGAGCTTGGCGTTCTGTCCAACCAGATGCGAAGCTTAATCCGCAAACTTCAGGTTATCATCGACGATGAGAATAAATTTCTTGCCAAAATGGCTGCCGGAGATTTTACCGTTGATTCTATTTGTGAGGCTGAATATACCGGCGGCTTTTATCCGCTGCTGATTTCCTTCCGCGGCATTGCGGAAAAGTTAAACGATACCATGCTTCAGATTAGTCAGAGCTCCGCACAGGTTGCCAGCGGCTCTGAACAGGTATCCACCGGAGCACAGGCTCTCTCCCAGGGCGCGACCGAACAGGCCAGTTCCGTACAGGAGCTCGCCGCTACCATTAATGAAATCTCCGATAAGGTTAACCAGAATGCAGACAGCGCGAAACAGGCCAATACGATGGCCGGTACTGTCAGCACAGAGATGAACACCAGTAATGAGAAGATGCAGCATATGATACAGGCAATGAGTGATATCAGCAACTGCTCCAGCGAAATCGGCAAGATCATCAAAACAATCGAAGATATTGCATTCCAGACCAATATCCTTGCCCTGAACGCCGCCGTAGAAGCAGCCCGGGCAGGAACTGCCGGCAAAGGCTTTGCCGTAGTTGCCGATGAAGTCCGCAATCTGGCAAGCAAGAGCGCTGAGGCTTCCAAGAATACCTCTGTATTAATTGAAAATTCTTTAAAGGCTGTAGACAACGGTACGCAGATTGCCGATGAGACCGCCCGGTCTCTGCTTCAGGCCGTTGATGACGTGAATGAGATGACAAATATTATCGGACAGATTTCGGAGGCCAGCAGTAATCAGGCCGCTGCTATTTCCCAGATTACCATGGGAATCGACCAAATCTCCAGCGTAGTTCAGACTAATTCTGCAACCGCTGAGGAAAGCGCTGCCGCAAGCGAAGAACTGTCCAGCCAGTCGCAGCTTATGAAGAGCCTTGTGGGAAGGTTCAAATTAAAAGAAGGCATGAACCGGCGTTAAACATGATTCGAGCCGCTTAAAGCGCGTCTCCAAATTCACTTAAAAGCATTTGGAGACCCACTCTAAGCGGCTCATTTTGTTATACAGAACTCAAGTATATGCGCCACTGCTTCGCTTCGATTCTGCCTGTTATTTTATTAAATCCGCCAGCGTGATTCCGTCAAAATATGCGTTCGTAAGCTTGTGAAATTCTGTCCACATCGGCAATGTCCTGCAGATGTGGGCGCGCTCACATGCATTTGTCTCGCAGCTAAGACAGGCTACCGGCGCAAGGTTCCCTTCCGTAAGACGCAGGATTTCCCCGACAAGGCATCTGTCCGGCTCTGACGCCAGGCGATAGCCGCCGCCCTTTCCCTGAAGACCTTCAATCAGCTTATTCTTTGTCAGAACAGGAAGAATACGTTCCAGATATTTCAGAGAGATATTTTGTCTTTGGGCCACTTCTTTCATAGGTATGTAACCTTTCCCATAATTTTCCGCCAGATCAATCATCACCCGAAGCGCATACCTGCCTTTCGTTGAAACCATCATAATGATTCCCTCCTACTCCGCAAAAAGAGGCGTGGACAAATATCTGTCTCCCGTATCAGGCAGAAGAACAACAATTGTTTTTCCTTCATTTTCAGACCGTTTCGCCAGCTCGATAGCTGCAAAAACCGCCGCGCCCGAAGAAATGCCTACCAGAACTCCTTCGCTTCTTCCGACAAGTCTTCCCGCTGCAAACGCATCTTCATCGGAGACCGGTATAATCTCATCATAAATTCCCGTATTCAGAACCTCAGGAACAAATCCTGCCCCAATCCCCTGAATCTTATGGGGCCCTGCCGTACCGGCAGAGAGTACGGCGGAAGCGGCCGGCTCAACGGCGGCAATCCTGACCTCTGGATTCTTCGATTTCAGATATTCTCCGACGCCGGTTATGGTTCCGCCGGTGCCTACGCCTGCAACAAAGATATCCACCTTACCATCCGTATCTTCATATATCTCAGGACCGGTGCTCTCTCTGTGGGCTTTTGGATTAGCAGGGTTCGTGAACTGTCCCGGAAGAAAACTGCCAGGAATCTCACCGGCCAGTTCTTCTGCTTTGGCAATGGCGCCTTTCATACCCTCGGCTCCATTTGTCAATACCAGTTCGGCTCCATAAGCTTTCATAAGCTGTCGGCGTTCCACAGACATGGTTTCGGGCATTACAATGATAATTCTATACCCTCTCGCCGCGGCAACAGCCGCAAGCCCGATGCCCGTATTTCCGGAAGTCGGTTCAATAATGACAGAACCAAGCCCTAATCTCCCCGTTCTCTCGGCTTCCTCAATCATCATCCTTGCAAC
>CAOKJI010000100.1 GCA_948468495.1 uncultured Dorea sp.
GATATGGTTTCTTCTATGCGTTCTGACTTCGGTGCTATGCAGAACCGTCTGGATCACACCATCAACAACTTGAGCGTTCAGCATGAGAACATTTCTGCTGCTGAGTCTCGTATTCGTGACGTTGATATGGCTAAGGAAATGATGGCTTACACCAAGAATAACATTCTTGTTCAGTCTGCTCAGGCAATGCTTGCTCAGGCTAATCAGGTACCACAGGGAGTTCTTCAGTTACTTCAGTAATGATTTGAATTTTCATATGGGAAAAGGCTTCTTCTTCGGAGGAAGCCTTTTTTCTGTTTGGCTATATGTTACTTTTATGGTATGATATATCTAATTATAAGTAAAATTAAAAAGGAGTAACAAAATCATGAATATACAGCTTACAATTTCCCTGCTTGCATCTGACCGGATGGAAACATTGGGAAAATGCCTCGAGTCTATAGCGCCGCTTCTTCGGGAGCTGAACAGTGAATTAATTATTGTGGCTACAGGGAAGGACCCGGCAGTAACGGAGCTTGCAAGACAGTATACTTCACACATTGTGCCGTTTACCTGGTGTAATGATTTTTCAAAAGCCCGTAATACAGGGCTTAAAAAAGCAAGCGGAGAGTGGTTTCTGTATCTGGATGATGATGAATGGTTTGAGGACACGTCTGAAATTATTCAGTTTTTCAAAAGCGGAGAATATAAGAAGTATCGGTCTGCAACTTATAAACAGCGTAATTACCGCGACTGGAGCGGAAAGGTTTATACGGATTCGGATGTAGGACGTATGTGCCGCTTAACGCCGGAGACGGAATTTATTTACCCGATTCATGAGAATTTATGTCCGTTTCCAGAGCCGGAGAAACGGCTGAAAAGCTATGTGCATCATTATGGATATGTTGGAAAAGAAGTACAGAAGTCTGAACGGAATCTTCCTCTTTTGCTTCAGCGTATGGAGGACGAGCCAACGGCCCAGACTTGTATGCAGCTTGTGCAGGAATATCGAAACCGGAATGAGAACGAAACTGCATTGAAATACTGCAGACAGGGATTGAAGCTGGCGGAGAAGGAGAAGAGAATCCATACCTACGAATTATGGCTGCAGGCCCACCTTCCAATGCTGTATGCAGATTTAGGAAATATGGAAGAGGCATTGAGGGAAGGGGAACGCTTGCTGCGTTCTCCGCGTGTTCTTGAAGTGGGAGAAGCGCATTTACATGCTATTCTTGCCGAGGTGTGCTGGAATCTTAAGGAGCATAAGAAAGGGCTTAGGCATTCCTGTGAATTTCATAAAACGATGATGTATCTGGAGCAGCACCCGGAAAAGGCGGAGCGTCAGGTCGGTGGAACAATAACTTTTGATACGGCGAAGGAGCGTACCATGACGGCTTATGTTGCCGGACTTTTGTTTGCGGCGGCGTTAGATGAAACGGAGCGGATAAAAGAGATTCTGACATGGTTCCCCTGGGAAGACGAAGGAGAGGTCCGTACTCAGTACGGGAATCTGGAGAGCTGGAAATGGGGGCATCCTGAACATAAGAAGACGATTCTGGAGGGCTATTACCGTCTGGATACTGATAATGGGTATGTGAATCTCCAGAAGGCTTTCTATGCAGAAGAGAAACATATGGGTGCTAAGACGGAGGAGTATTTCAGAATTTCTGCCGGGAACTGTCCGGAAAATTATATGTACCAGCTTGTAGAACTTGCGGAGAGAAATGGATTTTCGCTGAGTCCTTTACTGGAGCGGATTACCATTGAGGCATGGGATGAGTGTGCGGTGGCGTTGACAGAGCGGACTGCCGTTGGAGACATGCCGGGGCGTCTGCAGAGACTTGCGCCGCTGACGGCGGAGTATCCGCTTTGCGGAGGGAGACTGGAGCGGCATTTTCTGGAAAAGCAGCTTGCAGACGGATCTCGTGAGACGGAGGAACTTATGGCGCTTCTGCGGGAATATTGTAAAGTTGTATGTACAGAAGCGGAAGAATTGTATCGGGAAGAGGTCATTGCTAACCCGGAATACTACGCCCTTCCTTATCAGGTTCGATTTGCGCTTTTTATGGGGCAGGTACTGGATAATTTTGAGAAGAAAAATTATGTAGAAAGCATTCCGCTGTTAAAAAGGGCGGTTTGTGTTTATCCGCAAATGTCGGTAGTAATAGGGCGACTGACAGAGTATTTGGAGGAGAAGATAAAAGAACCGCAGCAGCCGGTGTCAGATGAATTTGCGATTCTTGGCAGACAGGTGAAGCAGATGCTTCTGGGATTGATGGAGAATGGACAGTGGCCGGAAGCTTATGGTGTGGCAGAACAGCTTACAGCGCTTTTGCCGAACG
This sequence comes from uncultured Dorea sp., assembly GCA_948468495.1. The sequence continues at coordinate 2,322 of CAOKJI010000100.1, forward strand.
ATTTGGAGGTTCTGAAGCTAAAACAGGAAATTATGGGACATCTTTAAAAAGAGGCAGTATTTGCCTGTGGTTGGAAAGGAATAAAATAATGGGAGTACAACTTACGATTTCTATGCTGGTGTCAGATCGTATGGAGACACTGGGGCGGTGTCTGGCCTCAATTAAGCCGCTTTTGCAGGAGCTGGACAGCGAGTTGATTATTGTTTATACAGGAAAGAATCCTAAGACCAGGGAGCTTGCTGAGAAGTATACTTCTCATATCATTCCGTTTACCTGGTGTAATGATTTCTCTAAGGCGCGCAACGCGGGGCTGGCAGAGGCGAGGGGAGAATGGTTTCTGTATCTGGATGATGATGAATGGTTTGAAGATACGGGAGAGATTATTCAGTTTTTTAAAAGCGGCGAATACCAGAGATACCAGTCTGCAGATTATATACAGCGCAATTATCTGGATTGGGAGGGCAGGGCTTATGTGGATGCTTATGTGGGGCGTATGTGCCGGTTGTCCAAAGAGACGAGGTTCGTATATCCAATACATGAGAATTTGAAGCCATATCCGGCACCCTGCAGGAAGTTTGGAGCCTATGTACATCACTTCGGATATGTAGGGAAGCAGAATGAGGGGCAGAAGACGAAAACAGAGCGGAATCTCTCGTTACTGCTTGAGAGACTTGAGACAGAGGAAGCGTCGGCACAGTTATATGCACAGCTTGCCCAGGAATATGAGGCGGCCGGGGAATACGAAGAGGGGCTGCGGTATTGCAGAGAAGGTATTGTTCTTGCAGGAAAAGAAAAAAAGGGAGATTCTCTGGAGATGTGGCTTCAGCTTGAACTGCCGCATCTGTTTGCCTGCATGGGAGATTTGAAATTAGCCCTTGAGGAAGGGGAAAAGATTCTCAAATCGCCCCGCATTTCTGAGGTGGGAGAGATTAATCTGGCGGCAAAGCTTGTAGATTTCTGCTGGAGTCTGAAGAAGTATGACAAAGGACTTCAGTATGTAGCGCAGTACCGGAAGGGACTTCAATATCTGTGGAAACATCCGGAGATTGCTGTGGAGCAGAATGGCATTACGGCAACCTTTTCCGGAGCGGAGAAACAGGCGGCGGAGTTGTATGTGAAGGGACTGTTCTTTGCTTTGGAGAGCAAAGACAATGATATGATGCAACGGGTTCTGTCCTGGCTTCCCTGGGAGGATACGATACAGATAGCCGCGCAATATGGCAATCTGGAGGAGTGGAAGAATAAATATACTGCTCAGAAAGAAATGATTTTGGACAGTTATTCTAATTTGGATTCGGATAATCTTTATGTGTGTCTTCAGAAAGCTTATTATGAAGAAAGCAGAGGAAAGAAGGCTGAGACGCAGAAGTATTGGGCACAGTGTGCAGACGGACGTCTGGAAGGATTTTTGGGGCAGATAGTAGATATGGCTGTGAGAAATGGATTTTCTCTCAAGAATCTGCTGGGAAAAGTGTCTTTGGAAGAGTGGACAGAGTGTGCAGACGCCTTGGCGGTTCTTGTAGAAATTCCTGATATAGAAGCGTTTTATAGCAGAATCTCGCCGGAGTTGTTGGAGTATCCGATTTTTAGAGAGCGATTAAGACAAAGGCTGCTGGAACGGCAGCTTACGCAGGGGCTGCTGGAGTCGGAATCCTTATTAGACTTGTTAAGTGAATATTGTAAAAGCGTGACGGAAGAGACAGGAATGTTGTACCTTGACAGGGTTTTAAAGGGCAGGGATTCTTATGCGGCGCCTGTGCAGTACAGGTTTGCTGTGCGGGTCGGGGAGGCGCTGCGGCTTATTGAAGCCGGGAATATTGCGGATAGCATTTCGCTTCTGGCAGAGGCGCTGCAAATCTATCCCCGGATGTCGGCGGCGCTCAGTCACTTGACGAGATATCTGAATGAGAGAATCAGGACTATGGGGCAGCCTGTCTCGGAGGAATTCAGGATTCTTGGCGGACAGGTGAAACAAGTGCTGTATGGACTGATAGAGAACAGGCAATGGGCGGAGGCGCTGGGAGTAATCCGCCAGCTGATTGCGTTATTGCCGGAGGATATGGAGGTTCTTAGGCTGAAGCAGGAAATTATTAGGAATTTATAGTTAAGAACCGCAGCGACTGCGTTAGATTTTTCATGTAAAAAAGAAGGGACTGTTGCAGCCCCTTCTTTTTGTGGTTTCTAATATTTATCCATATTATTCCTAAATGGTACGGTTCCGGATGCCGGCGTATAAGTCTTCTTAGGCTTCTGTTCCGGTACTGGAGTATAATCCGGAATTGTCTCCGGCTCTGGCGTTGTGATATCTATCACATCCGGAATATCCGGTGTATAAGATGTGCCAGCTCCCGCTGTGCTTGTCATTCCGATATTGGAGTAATCGGGTGTGCTGTCTGCTGGTACAGGCTGCTCAAACATTGGCGTTGCCATACCCTTCAAATGGAAGTGATGTACCAGTGTCTGCAGCAGATTCGCCTGACTGGACAATTCTTCACTAGCGGCAGCGCTCTGCTGTGCGGTTGCAGAATTGGTCTGAATTACAGAGGAAATCTGATCAATTCCAATGGTAACCTGCTGTATACCTTCAGCCTGTATATCGGAGGCTTCTGTAATCCGCGCCATGTTGGTTGAAATCTTCCCAGCGCTTGCTACAACTTTCTGTAAGGACTTCTGGGTATCTGCTGCAATGCTGTTGCCTTCTGCTACGGCTGTCAGAGAATTACTGATTAATGAGGTAGTCTCTTTAGCTGCTTCGGCGCTCTTGGAAGCAAGGCTTCTTACTTCATCGGCAACAACTGCAAAGCCCTTGCCGGCTTCGCCTGCACGTGCGGCTTCCACAGCCGCGTTCAGCGCAAGAATATTGGTCTGAAATGCAATGTCTTCAATGGTCTTAATAATCTTCTCAATCTCGCTGGAACAACTGTTGATCTTAGTCATGGCCTGCATCATGGATTCCATCATTTTATTGCTGTTGTTCACTTCGGCGCCGGTGTCGGTAATCAGGGTATTAACGTCACGGGAATTCTGCGCCGTCTGGCTTACCTGATTTGATAATTCACTTAATGTAGCTACCAGCTCTTCTACAGAACTTGCCTGTTCAGTAGTGCCCTGGCTGAGAGCCTGAGCGCCGCTGGATACCTGTTCAGAGCTGCTTGCAACCTGTGAGGATGCATCTTCAATCTGGCCAAGCGTATCGTTCAGCGATTCGATAATCTTATTGCCGGAATGTCTGATTGATTCAAATTCTCCCAAATACTCCATGTCCATGGAAACAGTCAAATCGCCGCTTGCAAGAGAATCCATTCTGGAGCAGATGTGCTCAATGTAACCGGCCAGAGTCTTCAATACGAAACGGAGATTCTCTGCCAGAATACCTAACTCGTCTTTAGACTGATATGTAACTTCAGTATGCATATTGCCTTCCGCCATTGCTACGACAGCTTTCTCGATTTCGGCAATTGGATAAGTAAGATTACGGATAATCTTAATGGCAATATACAATGTTATAAGAACACTGATAACGGCGAGGCCAATCAGAAGGCTTGTGCAGAGCTTCTTTGTCGATGCGCCGGAGTCATAGTATTCGTCAGCGTTAACCTGCGCCGCCTGAATGACGTCTTCTATGGCTGTCTGCAGGCTGCCCGTCGCATCTGCATAATCGCCTTTCAGTATAGTCTGCGCGTTCTCAATATCGTGATTGGTGATATATTCAATCGCTTTTGCCCGCATAGCGCGTGTTTGCTCAGAAGCTGATGTGACCGCTGTGAGTAAAGCAGGATCTCCCTCATAGCAATCCTCCAGAGTTTCCAGCGCGGTCATAAGCTGGGCGGACTTCTCGTCAATCTGACTTAAGCTGCTCTGAACTTCTTCGTCTGAATCAGCAAGACTGGCGCGAAATACATCCGCCTGGATACTTCTGGTAGCCGACTGGGCTTCCAGCGCGGATTCTACCATGGGGTAGGGAGCATGGTAAAACTTCTCCAATCCTCCAAAGACGCTTCTCAGGCCCGCAAGAGAGGCTATGACAGCCACAATATAAAACACAAGTATTATGCAGTAGGAGAAGAAAAGCTTACTTCTCACTCTTAGATTTTTTAACACATTAACTACCTCCTCAATCCCTTATTATTTTTGTTTATAAATGCATACAGTGTTAAATACATTCTATACCTGAATTATCAGAATGTAAATATCAGAATCGTGATTTTGTGTCAGAATCGTCTGGATTTTAGTAGTAATTTGGTATATCCATTTCAAGTTTTTACATGGATTTCCATTTTGCTGGATATTATTTCTAATAACCGGCATAATTTAAGGCGAAAATTGGGGATTTAATAAAATTTTTCTTCCCTTTAACAGATAAAAGTGGCATAATAAAAGCAGAATGTGGTTTTGAACCAGTCTGCCGGAAGGATAGTGGTATAATCCGGTTAGGAT
>CAOKJI010000101.1 GCA_948468495.1 uncultured Dorea sp.
ATTTCTCCCCTAAGCTCTTTTTCTGATAAACTATCAATGTAATCCTTTTCCCGATAAGTAACCTCTACCATATAGGTCGCACCGCTTCCACTCCGATAATTCTTTCCTAGAAAATCCATCTTTGAAATACGATGAAAAATAATATCCTTTTCAGGGTTCATAAATGCAAAGTTATTTCCACATAAATCTTCTCTGGTTCTGACAAAAGCAATGAGAATAGAATTATATCTAAGATTACTGATACTCTCTTCAACTTCAGGCGGCGAATCGTACAGCGCTCCTAGTTCCTGAACCGGTATTGTAGATATAACCCGGTCTGCCTTAATCTTCCTCCCATTAGACACTACTTCAAATCCGCCGTTTACTTTGCGCAATTCTGAAATCTTCTCATCACACAACAGCGTACACTTAGAATGAAGTCTCTTGATAAATCCCTGAATTACAGCCTCTATACCACCCGAAGAAGGATAGCTGAAATAAAGCTGATGCACATATCCATCCACTGTTTCTCCCGATGCACTTCTCATAATTTCTTCGTGGGTCGGCTTCGGAATCCTGTCAACCATCTGAGTATCCATAAAACATGGATCATATTTCCAAATCTTTTCATTGTATGGCCGCAGATACGTATTCGTAATTCCTTCTCCAAATGTCTTCAAAAAGAATTGAAGCATATTCTCTGCTTTATAATTTTCATAAGGATTATTCAGAAAATGTGCCACACAATAATCTAAGTCCTCTTTCGGAAGCTTTGACAAATCATTCTCGAAAGGATACTGCACATACCGGCCTTTATAGATAATCTGATTGGAGCGCCTCAAATCATTCTTTTCCTCCAGCATTTCCAGCATCAGAGAAAGCATCTCCTTATCCTTTGAAAACAGGATATGTGGACCGATATCATAGGTATACCCATCTTTTGTAATACTTCGGCAAAGGCCTCCCGGTGCCTCCTCTTTCTCTAAAATCAGAATTTCTTCTACGTCTTCTCTCTCCTGAAGGAAAAAAGCAGTGCTAATCGCCGACAATCCTCCGCCTAAAATCACATATTTCATCTTTCCCTTATCCTCCCAAATCATAACGATGTACAGTAACCTAAATCATATTGGGGAAAAGCTTTGTAATATCACATTTCCGAATCCTGTATTCAGGAATATGATTATCTACTAGCATTTTCTCAATTTCATCACTATGATTTTTAACTGTAATTAAATAAACTGCTTCCGCAAATCTTGTTTCACAATCCTGCCATGACAAAATGTTAATTCCATTTTGCTTCTTTCCCCATTTTGTCCTATTCCCATCTGCATAAGCCGCAACTTCAACCCCATTTTCCACAAGCAGATAATGCAGATTACATCCATTGCTGCCCGCTCCATAAATTACAACCTGTTTTTTTCCCGCTATCTCTTCTTTCAGAACTTCCAGCCGCATCTTACTGTCTGAAAAGAGTCGCGACTTTTTCTCGTAAAACTCCTTTTCACTCTCCAAAAGCAAAGTTAACTCTTCCCATTCATTATCCGAATACAGGCGCCTATCCAATAACTTCTGAGCCTGTGCTTCTAACAGTGTCTTCCTCATTTCCTGAAGCAGCGAAATCCTCCATTGTTCTGTCAGCTTTGCATAAAGAACACAATTATCATAAAAATATCCCCGATAATATGCCGGGGCTACTCTTTCCCACACGTCATTCTGAAATTCAAGCTGTTTCTGCATATAGCTATATTCTTTACATATATTAAATACATTGTTTGGATTCCTGATTGATGCATTCGGATTATCACAGCGATAGTGGTAAAATGAATCCGGAAGCAAATATACGCTTTTGGCATATGCAAATGTCAAAAACCAGAAACCATGGTCCTGATACGCCGCTCCCGGGGATTCATTGTGCCGGATATGATATTTATCCAGAAATGACTTCCGGTAAAGTCCCAGCCATTCATACATCATCCAGCCAAAGCAGTGATTATCTTCCCGGGGATTCATTAATCTTTCATAATCATCTGGAAATGCAGACGTAGACTTGAAAAAGTCAAATCTTGTCTCTCCTTCGCCCAGAAAAGCGCTGTAATTGGACTTTACAAAGTCAGCTCCCGTCTCTTCGGCCGCTTGGTATAACTTTTCCATCATATCCGGTTCAATATAATCATCCGGCTCTACCATTGCGATATACGGCGCCGACGCATTCTCGATTCCAATATTTTTGGCATACCCGGTGCTTTTCTTAACATCTTCAAGAAGAGATACTCTCGGATCTCTTTTCATATAGTCTTGTATAATCTCCCTTGTTCCATCCGTTGAAGCCGCATCCACCACAAATACTTCTATTTCCTTCAGCGTTTGATTCAAAACACTCTTCATAGACTGATGAATATATGCCTTCATATTAAGCGTAGGCAGAATAATCGTAACTTTCGGATTCATACTATATCCTCCTGATAAATTTAAATTTGTATTACCTCTGCTTCAATTCCATATTCTTTCAACAGCGAGCAATATCCCCGCATACTTTCCTTATCCATCCCTTTCGTTCTCCACATAGGACGTTTTAGAGACTCGTATTTCTTTTCTCCCAGACTGTGAATCGCAAATATCTGTACCGGAACTTCCGGAAACTGCTTTAGAAATTCCAATACCAATTCTTTATTTGTTTCTGTAAAAGTATATTCCGGACAACAAGGTATACGAAACACTTTCAATTTACCGCTTTTATATAAAAACTCTACATTTTGTCTGTATAACTCAAGCCTGCCTCCCAGCGTTTTCCAGCAGCAGGATTCCTCCATAATCTTGACGTCAACAATAAAATAGTCAATCCAGGGCAGAACCAGACGAATCCGTTCTGACGGAACAAACAATGCTGTCTCTGCTGCAATATGTACCTGCTGCTCTTTCAACCTTTTTAAGACGCCATTTAGCGCCTCCGCCTGCAGCAGAGCTTCCCCTCCGGAAAAAGTGACCCCTCCTTCTGGTATCCAGAAATCCTTGTCTTTTAACAGAATCTCTGTCAATTCAGAAGCAGAATATCTTCTCCCATATATTCCTTTGTTTCCGTCTTTTTCATATGGTTCTTCTGACGAATTTATATTCTCCGGATTCGAGCACCATGGACAGTGCAGACTACATCCCTTTACAAACACTGTAGTCCGAATCCCCGGGCCGTCGTGAAAACACATCCGCTGAATATTTGTTATTACCAAATCATTATGCATATGTTCTTTTCCTGTTTTGACTTTCTCACGCTGTTTTTTCATTTTTTAAAGCTCTTTTTATCAATACATCTTGATACTCTTTCGGGAGATCCTTAAAATATGCGCTGAATCCCCATACCCGCACAACAAGATTGGGAAATTTCTTTGGATCCTTTCTTGCTTCGAGTAATGTCTGGCTGCTCACGACATTCATCTGCATTTCAAAAAAACCTTTTTTAATACTCAGTATCAGGAAATCAACAAACTTATCCCAACTATTGTGAATAAAGTCCGGACTCATCATAAAATCAATAACATTTCCATTCAATCTGCCTTTATCATAATTTAGTTGCGATGCAAAATTGATAATCTCAGTAAATCCATTATTATCTTCATTTGATATATGCACAGTGAAAGGTTCTCCAGCCTTACGGCCATTGAAAGAAGCGCCAAAATTCCGGGCGCTGTCCACATAAGACGAGCCGCTCAAACCTGTCTTTATTTTTCCGCCCTGGTAAGAACGATATTCCGCCGTTTCCGCTGACACGCAGGAAGTAATCTCATTAACCAGTTCTATTACCTCTTCTTCATCGGTTCCATAACAGGACGGTTTCTCTCTTAATTCCCGGCATAGCTCTTCCTCTCCCTGAAAGTTCAAAATAATCATTTGTTTTACATCGTATAAGGAATACCTTCTCTTTTCAAAAACGTATTTTCTTATATTCAGAAGAACGTCTACAAGATCTCCCATTGCCACAGATGTAACCCCGTCATGATGATATCGCGCTCCTCCCCAGGAAACATCTTTCTTTTTTTCAAAACAATCCTCTGTAAATACAGATAGTAAAGGATCATACTGAAAGTGTTTTGAATGCAAAACTCTCTTTACCGCCCGTAAATTCCGCTTTAAGTAAATATAATATATATACTTAAATTCATCAAATGTTTTAATATTTTCTAAGCGCTCTCTTTTTAGCAGATTATCCAACGCCTTAAGATAATTTAATGCAGTCATATTATTCTGACTTGTACTTTTCCCTCCAATTAACGGCTCCCAACATGCAGACGTTGTATATTCATACGCATCCTTACTGTCAATACCGAATTGAATTAATTCCGGAATAATCACATCATCATTCGCCAGCAGCGGCGCGCCAATCCCTGTAGCAATCGATGCTAACGCAAGCTCTATCAAATCTCTCGGCGTATTCTTATTTACCCTGAGAAGACACTTTGGCTCTGACTGTTGCACTTCTTTCATCGCTTCAATTAATAAATACGTCAAATCATTACAAATGTAATTCCCATGAGAATCCGTTTTCCCTAATACAAAAATCTGTCCCGTATCCCCCATAAGCACATTACTTTTATATTTATATTTCTCATGTAGAACATGATACAAATCTATCAGGATTTCAAGAGCATCCTCCCTGGACAATTTTCCCTGCTTCCTGTCATTCTCATAATAAGGCTGCAAATACGTATCCCATGCTCCAAGTCCCGTCAGTCTGTGATCAGTCTGCCAGAACATCTGATTCACAAAGAGAAGCCTCTGAACCGCCTCTTCAAATCCCTCAGCAGGCATTTTCACGATACGTTTGAACCAATCTATCTGCTTCTCCATATTATAACCGCTTTGTTTTAAGCTGTTTTCAATACGCTCAGATAACCGTATCAGATTGTCTAATACCGCATTATAGCTTCTGCAGAAATCATTCGTTATTTCCTCTTCTGAGTATTTTAACTGTTCTAATCCTGCATCTAACAATTTCCAGTACGCCGGAGTCAGGTTCTCATACCGGTCGCCCTTCGTCGTATCCATTACATACTCCGTATCAATAAAATATACAAATCTCTTGTTTTGTATCGATATTTCTATATTATTGCAAATCAGCCCAAATACCTCATCATAACTCTTATCAATTCCATTTTCTTTAAAATCCTCGGAAATCTCCCTGCTAGTTGTAATCATCTTACCTACTCCTACTTTAAAATTCAAAGACAGCATCTCTGAATGCCAGCGTCCTAATCTCCGGCTCCGACTCCGCCAGCAGCCTGCATACTGCATCATAATTAACAACGGGACTTACAAGTAGTACGTCCACTTCCTCCATCCCGCCAATCTGCGATAATATTATAACCGGTATACCGTCTATTTCTTTTATTCCTTCCGCATTTCTATCAATAAAATATTTTACCCCAATATCCGAGTCTTTAATCTCATCATACAGGAGCCTCCCTAATTCGCCCGCATCATAAATCGCTATTGACTGATAGCCGTATTCATGAAAATAGTCCGCAAACGTCTTTCCTCTATTTCTGTTCTCCAGCCATTTTTTCAAAGTAACGAATCCTTCTTTGTTAAGATTCTCATTTTCAAGCGTCATCGGTCATTCTCCTCCTGCCCTTATAACGAATCCTGTATTACAGACAAAAGATTTTTTTCAAATACTTCCATCGAAAAGAATTTCTCATAAATCTTGTAAGCTCTCTCTCCCATTCTTTTAACGGATAATCTATGGTTCAGACACCAGCTTATCTTTTCTGCCAGCGCCTGCGCATTTTCTGAAGGAAAAATCAATGCGTCCTGCCTATCTGTCAGATAATCTGCAATCCCAGCGGCATCGGAAACAATCGACATTACTTTATGCTGCATCGCTTCAATCACCACCATCGGCCACACTTCTTCTCTGGAAGCGCAGATTAGCACATCACACCGCTCATATTCCATATGCACTTTGTCCTGAGCCAATTCCCCTGTTTTCCTAACGATACCATTTCTCACCAATTCATCTGCAAATGACGCGTCATAGTCCTCATCAGTTCTTCCCACAAAACGAACCTCCAAATCATCCTTCTCGCTCTCTGAGAGCAAACTGACTGCCTCTGCTATAATATCCTGGCCTTTCAAATTAGAAATCGGTCCAACTACGGACATAGTGAATTTACCTGTAACCTTTTTATCTATAACACACCTGGCCTCCGGCACTCCCACCGAAAGCACATCTATGATAAATTTTTCATTATATTTCGATAATGCCTGCTTTGCAATATTACCGGATGCAAAAACGCGCAGATTCTCAATATTAATCTTCCTCAGTCCTTCAATCAGACAATGCTTTATAAAACACTCCGGTTCATGTACCCACCAGATAACCGGCACATTTAAATCCCTCTTTAATAACAGATTATAATATGTTGCTGTATTGAGAAAAATCGATTGAAATCCACGGATCCATGGTATGTCAGCAAGTTTCCCCGTCATAATTCTCTCATCAATAATAACTGGTATTTCATTTTCTGCAAGACACTCTTCCATCTTCCCATGAACCGGTGAAGCAAGCAAAATCTCATATCCCGACCTTTTTAAAAACCGCGCCGTATACAATAATGCATACTGCGCCCCGCTAAGCTTCAGGTCATCAGAAATAAGCAGGATCCTACCGGTTTCACAATGACTGTCAACCGGCCCCTCTATTTTGGGCTGAAAACCCAATTCTGCTAAATCATACGGATAA
>CAOKJI010000102.1 GCA_948468495.1 uncultured Dorea sp.
AGAAAAGGCCGTTCCGGCTGCGTATTATCCGTTAAAGCATTACAAATGCTGCGGTATCATAAAGAAACTTGCCGATGCATAAGCACATCCCGGAAGATGCGGGTAAAACGGCGGGCCGGATGAACTGGCCGGACATTCAAACTGTCTGGGGAATGATTCCGAACGCTTCGGCAAGGAAGCATGTTTTCCGGGCCCAGTTTAAGTGGGTCTTGTATTCGTTCATCCGTTCGCCGTCACGATTGCCGGACACATAGGAATCTTTTTTGGAATTCCAGTTTATAATGCTTAAGGCGTCCTTATAATTCTTTTCGGATACCCGGTATTCTTCATTTACAACCCGGATCTGGTTGGGATGAATGACCGTTTTTCCGGTAAATCCGCATAATTTATCTTCTTTTATTTCTCTTCTCAGCCCGGCCTCCCACATGCTTCCGGAATAATATTCCCACACGGGTCCAGAGATGACATAGTCCGTCCCGTATACTGTTACAATATCTGTGAAAATGTTTGAAACAGGGCCTATCTGATGGATGGATTCGTCCGGTTCCCGGCGGAAACCATATAGATGGGACAAGTCGTTGCCGCCTACGCGTATATTCAGGACGAGAGGTTCTGCCGCCGTCAGTTTCTCTTTCAGACTGTATAAAATGCCGCAGCGCGTACGGAGGTCTGCGATTGCAGAGCTTTCGTAGATAGGCATCATGTATTTGGGGCTCTGAGAGATTCCGTTGAGCTCCATAATTTGTTCCATATATAAATCTACGTTTGTTAAGTCGAATTTGGGGATGATATATCCGGTTATGAGTTCACCGCAGTTTCCAAAACGGCTGGAAAGGAGACGAATCTGCTCCGGACGCCGTACCCGGATAAAAATTTTGGGCAGATAAAATTCAGAATCCTGCAGAGCCTCATAAATTTCACCCACAGAAGTAATAAGCTGGTTTTCAGCTTCTTCCACAAAATAATCATTGATGGTATCCTCCAGGCACAGCGCTAGGGAGTAGCCGGTACCAAACCGTTGCGACCGGATGGAATCCGCGATGGAGGTTTTGTCCGCGGGGCAGTACAGAAGCGGACCCACGCTGTAGTAAATTGCTTTTTGATTCATTTGAAAAAGCTCCTTTACGAATAGGATGGTAAAAATACAGCAGCATATGCAAATCCATCGAAAAAGCAGTTCGTGAGATTTACTTCGCGAATGGGATTTGCTCACTCCTGAATCATTTCCTTATGGTCTGCGTAGTAAATGTGCAGACCGATGAACAGAAACGGCAATAATATAAATATATCATATAGGTGAAAGGATTGGTAGATAATTTTTTGACAGTATGATAAACTGTTATTATGTTGTTACTGTGAACAGAGGAAACAGTGATATTATGTTAATGTGCGGCAGGTGATAAGAATGGGGAAAGAGATTACATACCGGCATAATGTTATGGGGATTCATTCACTGGACGCTTTTTTGAACGTAAAAGGCGGATTCTGCCAAGGGCGGCGGGATGTATATTTTATTAGAGCTCTTGGCGGAGGGAGAGAGCTCGGGAAGGAGATTCTGGCTGTAGATGAGAAAATGGAACTTGAAATGCAGAAGAACAGGCTGTTCTATACCAGAGTGTCCAGACTTTTGCAGTTAACTTCGTTGGAAGATGCGGACTTTTATCAACAACAGTATGCGCGTTTCAAGACGGAGGAAAAGCTGCGGCTTAAGAATTTGAAGAATCATGAGACATTTGAAAGGACGCTGGGAAAAGCATGTTTAGAAGTATTGGATAAATACCGATTGATTAAAAATACTGTGACAGAGTCTATGGAGAGAAATTTTGCTGTGAAGCTGCTCTACTGGACGGACTGTGTGCTGGGGGAAGCATTAGCTGACTGGAATGAACGGAAATGCTTTAAAATACTGGCGGATAATGTGTACAAAGAACAGGAGTATTTGTTTTATTTCATGCTTACCTTAATCGGATGCGATGTTTTGCTGCTGGAATGCCGGGAAGATATCGCGGCGCCGGACGTTATCAAGGCCTTGTCCGGTGAGTTTCGGCTTGGCGAATACCATATGCTTCCGATACCGGAGTATAGGCCCGTCAGGAAAGGGCTGCCCATGCCGGAAGCAAGAACCTCACAGCCGAAGCCTGCGGCAGCAGGTTTATCGCCACAAAGCCAGGGACGGCGGGAGATAAAAACTTCGCCGAATCGAAATGGAATGATGCAGGCAAATAAGGGCGGAATCTGCCGGAATCCGCAGGGGCAGAAACCGGTTTCATCAGTAAAAGCGTCTCCAGCCCAACTCCCGCGGCATTTACAGCCTCCTATATCCGGGAATGGGGAAAAGAGTTTTGAAGAGTTAGCGCTTCTGGCCTCCTCGATTGTTATGATCGAGGTACACGACCGAACCGGACGGGCGGTATCCACCGGGTCGGGGATTATGATTGGAAAAGACGGATATATTCTTACGAATCATCATGTGGCGGGAAAAGGCAGTTTCTTTGCAGTTCGGATAGAGGATGAAGACGCTATTTACCGCACGGACGAGATGATTAAATATAATTCAGTTCTGGACCTTGCCGTAATACGAATTGGCAGAATGCTGAAACCGCTGCCGGTATACCAGGGCGGCAAAAAGCTTGTAAGGGGGCAGAAAGTGGTGGCCATCGGCAGTCCGTTAGGGTTGTTTAATTCTGTTTCGGACGGAATAATTTCCGGATTCCGTAAGATTGATTCGGTGGATATGATTCAGTTTACGGCGCCGATTTCTCATGGAAGCTCCGGAGGCGCAGTGCTGAATATGCAGGGCGAAGTAATAGGCATCAGTACGGCGGGCATTGACCAGGGGCAGAATTTGAATTTGGCGGTAGACTATCAAAGTATCAATCTGTTTGTCCGGGGGTTTGTATAGAACAGTAACACAGGCGGCATGGGATACCTTCACGCAATGAGTAAAACTTGTAATGTTTGGATTTCTGTGCTAGAATCATACTTAGTACAGCGTCCCTCAAAGGGTGATAAAGAAAGGCATTTTCATGCTTTTTGCTATAGCTGTCAGGAGATAGGATATGGACAGAAAGAGAGTTCAGAGCCTGGATGATTTTTTTGTAGAATTGAGCAGGCGCAGGGAAAGAGGAGTATATTTTTACAGGATGAATTGTATTTCGGATGATATCCGTGGATTCATATATCGGTACTATGACGCCGCCCGCAGAACGGGCGTAATCGTGGAAGGGAAGATTGCGAATCCTACTGAAGAGAATCTGTCTTATTATAGCGAGATGATGGGGCTGGAGTTTCGGTTCAATGAGGAATTTATCTCATCAGCCCTGAAAAAATGGCTTCCAAGAATGAACTTAGAACAGAGGGGATTGGTGGCTCATGCGATTTATGAGACTTTAAAGGAACTAAAAGAATCCGGCAAGACAGATAATATGCTGAAGAATGCATATATTAAGTTTATGTGCTGGTTGTACTATAAATTTGAACGGATTGTAAACCGTCTGGGACAGGACGAGGTTCCCAAGATACTGTACTGCGGGACAATCAGCAGTTATGAATTGATGTTTATTACGATTCTGTCGGATGCGGGATGCGATGTAATTCTTCTGCAGCCGCGCGGAGATGCGGACTATCGGAAACTGGACCCAAATTCAGAAAAATCCATCGAATATGACATGTCGAAGGGCAGGGAATTTCCAAAAGATTTTTCGCTGAAGGCGCTGCTTGGGGAAGCTGAGGAGGCTGAACGGAATCGGAAGATATTCGGAACCGGGTCGGGTATTAGCAACTGTACAAACGCCTGGGCGGAAGGAAAAGGCCTTTCAGATATTCTTCAGCCGCCGGCGGCCAGAGGAGACCGGGAGGATATGTTTTATAACTGCTACTGCAGGATAAGCGGCGTTTGGGACAAGCTTGCCTATGTGAATGAGCTGTATCAGTTTTATCTGTCTCTGACAAATGAGAAAAGAAAAGTCGTTATCGTAAATGGGGAAGTGCCGAAGCCGACGCCGGATGAAATTGCGCGGATCCACAGAGGGAATTACAGCAGCGTCAGCCAGATGCTTGCCGGCCTGCAGGGAAATATACAGCATCCTGCAAGCGAGCAGCTAAGAGGCCTGTTGGTGCGGGCATTTGCGGAGGTTATGACGGAAGAGTCGGAAAAAGACGGGATGAGCAGGAATCGCCTGCTGAATAAAGCAGTGTATCTGCTCTGCTGGATAAATCGGTATAAGGACAGGCTGTTTGGGAATTGGAAACTGCCGCAGACGGGGTGCTTTATTTACATGGGCGGCTGTAAAGACGCGAATGAAGCGCTGCTGATGAAGTGCTTTGCCAGGCTTCCCGTGGATGTGCTGATATTATGCCCGAATCTGAATACGCCGTGCTGTCTGGAGGATTCTCTGTTATATGAGATTCACCATCCGGTTTCGATGGCGGTGAATCAGTTTCCTGAGCAGAACGCGCAGCTCCATATCGGAACGGCCGCCTATCATGCGGAGCGGGAACTGGATTCGCTGTTGTACAATGATTCGGGAATGTTCCGGGACAGGCAGTTTGCAAAGGCGAATACAGTCACGCTGCGGACGATGGACAGGGAGATTGGGATTCTATGGAACAATGATTTGAAGTTTCGGCCTAATTTCAGTACGGTAGACGGAGTTGTGAACCTGCCGGTTATATTTGCTAAGATGTCCGGCGTGAAAGACCGGAATATTGAGAATTACTGGATTTCTATTAAGAAGCTTATGACTCCGGATACGCTGGTGGTGGATCAAGCGCCTTTGATTACCCCGGTAACGCCGAACCCTATGAAAATGTACGCGGCGGAATTTTTTAAAAACGGAAAGCTTATGAGGAGCAGGATTAAGAATCATCCGGCTTATCAGTATGGTTTTTTAAGGGAAGAGATGCAGGAGCATATTCTGGACAAGATTGAAGCGCTGATTGAGCAGAGACTCATCCGGGGAACATTTGAAAATGGGACGGAATATACCATCGTTTCTGTTGCGCTGAATCTGCCGAAAGAAGCTGCAAGATTGATTCAGAAGTTTGATTTTACAAAAAAGAACCCAAAACTGATTTATATAAATGTATCGGAGATTCTGGTTTCCCTGGAGGATTCGATTTACGCCGCTTTTTTAAATCTGCTTGGGTTTGATGTGCTTTTCTTTATTCCAACCGGATATAATATTGAGAAGTATTTCAATAAAAAGCTAATGGAAGAACATCAGGCCGGGGAGTATGTGTACGATTTGCAGGTTCCGGACTGGGAGAGGGTTCCGTTAACTGTGCATACGTCATGGCGTGATAAACTATTTAAGAGAGGGTAGAAAGATGGGACTTGATTTTAGCAAAATGCCGGCGGCCGCGCCTTCGGCAGCGACAGTGGAACATGAAATTGAAACAGTACAGCCGTTTGATATTGCCGCGGACAGAACGCAGATGAACGAGACCTACGTGGGATCTCAGGAAGTGGACGCGCTGGTCAGTACAATTGAAGTGAATAATTTAGAGACGATCGTGTCTTTCGGAGCCGAGGCGGCTGAGGAGGTTTCTAAGGCGTCCGATATTGTGCTTAACAGCATGAATATGCGTCAACTTGATGATTCCAGCGAGATGCTGACGGAATTATCCAAGATTATGTCAAAGTTCGACATTGATGAGATACGGGATGACAAAGGTATTTTTGGAAAACTGTTCACCAATTTGCGCAAGCAGTTAGATAAGATTCTGCAGAAATATCATACCATGGGCGACGAGGTGGATAAGATCTATGTTCAGCTTAAGCAGTATGAAAGCGAGATTAAGCAGGCGAACAGAAGGCTGGACCAGATGTTTGACGCTAATGTGAATTATTATCATGAGCTTGTAAAGTACATATTGGCGGGAGAACAGGGATGTAAGGAATTAGAGGCATATATTGCCCAGAGGCAGTCTGACTTTGAGGCGACCGGGGACAGTTCCATTCAGCTTGAACTTGCAAGTTTAAACAATTCTTTGATGATGTTAGAGCAGCGCACGCAGGATTTGCGCACGGCGGAGAATATTGCCATACAGTCGATTCCGATGATTAAGACCATGGAGTTCAGCAACATGAATCTTGTGCGTAAGATTAATTCGGCCTTTATTGTTACCCTGCCGGTGTTTAAGCAGGCGCTTGCCCAGGCAATTATGCTCAAGAGACAGAAGATTCAGGCGGAATCGATGGCGGAACTGGATAAGAAGACGAACGAGATGCTGATTAAGAATGCAAGGAATACGGTGGAACAGTCCAAGATGACTGCTAGATTGGCGTCTGGAAGTTCGATTAAGATTGAGACGTTAGAGACAACCTGGAGGACCATTGTCAACGGTATCGACGAGACCAGGGCAATCCAGGAGAACGCGAGAAAGCAGCGCGTGGACGACGCCGCCAGATTAGAGACGATTAAGCAGGAATTTCTGAATACATACGGGGGAACCCGGAAAAATAACGGCTCCAATACAGCAGGAGCAAGATTTTAACATATAAGGAGGATATGAGTTATGCCAATTAATTTATCGAAAGGACAAAAGGTTGACCTGACAAAGAAAAATCCGGGACTGAAAAGTATTATGGTGGGACTTGGATGGGATGTGAACGCATTTGATTCCGGCGCGGATTTTGATTTGGACGCCGCCGCGTTTATGCTGGGGGCAAACGGCAGGTGTCCAACCGAGAAAGAATTTATCTT
>CAOKJI010000103.1 GCA_948468495.1 uncultured Dorea sp.
TTAAGCCAATGTTTGCATAGAAGCAGGACCCCGGCCCTTTGCTGAAAGAAAACTTTGAATGGGCTGGATTGTTTAACAGAGAATTAAAGAAAAGCGGCCGCGGGAAAGAGCGGCGCTTTAAGAGCAGAAAACGGCATAGCTTGCAGGCTATGCCGTTTTTTATCATATAGGAATACGATTTGTTAAGAGCCGGGTCAGATATTGGGAAAATCAGGACGTTTTTTATGAAAATCAGGACCTTTTTTTGTGCAGAAAAAAGTAATAAATTAAGAATAGGGAAAATTCGCATAAAGGAGAGGAGGAAGCGGATGGATAAATGGTTGATGTGCAAGCTGCGGGAGATTACAACAGAGGAACAGGCCTATCTGGATGGGGACATTCAGGTGAAAAGGGATATTTACACGCTGTCTGGCGAAGTGCAAAAGACAGAGGGCGCGGACGCTGCGGGAAGCAGAAAGAGGAGCGTTAGACAGGATAAGTTTGAGGTAGACTGTCAGCGGTTTCTGCAGGAGGGGAAGCTGATTACGGTCAGGCATCACAGCCGTTTTATTGAATTTCCTCTTCATAAGCATAATTATATTGAGATTATGTATGTGTGTTCCGGGGAGATTACGCATTATATTGACGGAAAAGAGTTAGTTATGAAGGAGGGGGATCTGCTCCTTTTGAACCAGCACGTCAGGCATGGGATTAAGAGAGCCGGAATGGATGATGTGGGCGTCAATTTTATTGTGCTGCCGGAATTTTTTGATATACCGTTCCAGATGATGAGGAAGCAGAATATTATCGCAGATTTTCTTCTGGGGATACTGCGGCAGAATAACCCGATTCCCCAATACCTGAATTTTCAACTCCGGGGGCAGAAGGCGATTTCAAATCTGATGGAGAATATGATTGCGTCTATTGTGCGTGAGCGCATGCTGCCGGATTCGGATTCTCCGCTTGCCGTACCGGGGTATAACAATAAAGACGTCATTAATCAGTATTCCATGGGTCTGGTTTTTCTGTATTTGATTGACCATATAGATACGCTGTCCGATAATTCTTCCCAAAGTTACGAGGATATCGTGGTGCAGGCAACGGCCAGGTATATCGACGCTCATTACAGGACGGCGTCTTTAAGCCGGATTGCGGATGACTTTAAGCTGTCTTTGTCGGTGATTAGCAGGATGATTAAGAAGAGCACCGGTTTTACGTTTCAGGAGCTTTTGGTACGCAAGCGGTTTCAGAAAGCGGTTATGTTTTTGGTGGAGACGGAACTTCCGGTGGAGGAGATAGCGGTAAATATCGGGTATGAGAATCACAGCTATTTTTACCGTCAGTTTAAGGCGCGTTATGGGATGACGCCGAGTCAGTATCGCAGGATGCATAAGGATGATAATGCAATCAAGATTTAATCCGCAGACGGGATTGCAAAAAAAGACAGTATTTTCGTCAAGACAGGACATTACGGGGCGCTGTAGGAAAGCCTATAATAAAGGCACTTAAGTAATACAGGCGAAGGCAGCGCTGCCGGAAGAGAAATGAGAGGTGTATCATGGATTACAGGAAAGAAGCACAGAAGATAGCGGCGGAGGACAGGCCGATATCGAAGAAAAATGTTTCTGGTCTTGGCAACTTTTTTGGAATTTACGGCGGGGAGCATATTGCCGCGACGGAGTTTGTCATCGGCGCGACGCTGGTTACGCTGGGCGTGAAGGCGACGGATATATTCCTAGGGCTGATTGTGGGAAATATTCTCGCGACGCTGACCTATGCGCTGATCTGCGCGCCCATCGGAGTGGATACGAGGGTGACGCTGTATTCATATTTGAAGAAGGTGATGGGGCCCTATATGCAGAAGATTTACAATGTCGTGTGGGGGCTGGCTTCCATCGCCATGGCGGCTTCGATGCTGACGGTATCGGCCTCAGCGGTGAGAGAGATTTTTGGAATTAAGCTTCAGACGGAGTGGTATCCCACAGACATGAAGTTCGTTCTTGTGGTGATTGTTCTGGGTATTATTGTAACGCTGGTTGCGGCAAATGGATTTGAGGCGGTGGCTAAGTTTTCATCGGTATGCGTGCCATGGATGATTATTGTATTTCTCGCCGGGTTTACGGTGGTTGTGCCGCAGTTGATTGAGATAACGGGAGCGGCGGGGATTCATGGATTCGGTGATTTTATGGAGCTGATGAATACCAGTGTTTGGAACGGCGAGGTTCTGGAGGGCGGTCAGGATTTGACGATTTTTCATGTGATTGGATTTGCGTGGATGTGTAATCTGGCATATCATGGCGGTCTGAACGATATGGCGCTGTTTCGCTATGCAAAGTCTGCAAAGTATGGATTTGTAACCTGCTACGGTATGTTTATCGGCCATTTCTTTGCATGGGGCAGCGCAGGGATTATGGGTGCGACGGCGGCAATTATTTTGAATCAGTCGCTGCTGATTCTGGACTCAGGGGCGATTACCAGCGCGGTTTTGGGAAGTACGGGACTTCTGGCGGTAATTATTGCCGGCTGGACGACCGCGAACCCGAACATATACCGGGCAAGCCTTGCATACGGCTCAGTGTTCCAGAATATATCGGCGAAGAAGCTGACTTATATTGTAGGCGTGTTTATGACGGTGGTAGCCTGCTTCCCGATTACGATGAATATTATGACCATTGTCAATATTATTGTGCTTGTGGTACCGCCGGTGGGAGCGATTGTGTTTGCGGAGCACTGGATTATCCCGAAGCTTGGCGGAACCAGATACTGGGCAATGTATAAGGGGTGGAAGATTAACTACGCCGGACTTGCGGCATGGGTGATTGCGCTGGCATTCGTGGCGGTTATGACGGTTACGAAGGCAATGCATTCTTATTTCCTGTTCCTGCCTACCTATTTGCTGGCGATGATATCCTATTTGATTCTGGCTTGTGTAATGGGAGCGAAAGGAGATTACAGCAGGCAGGCTGAAGAAGAAAGTAAGATTCAGGAGGCGCTGGAACAGATTCAGGAGGAAGAGGACGAAGAGGCGGAAACAGTCCGTCCGAAATATCCGGGAGTACAAAAGGCGGCGGCATATGCATCCTATGCGGCGCTTGCAGGATTTGCAGTATTTACTCTGATGGTTGCGGGGGGAAGCGTGACGCCGGATACCTGGAAGAGCGTTTCGATTGTGATTTCTTTTGTATATTTTGTGCTGAGCGGAGTGTCTACCTGTTTTAAATTTGCTTTGGTTGAGAAAGCGTAAGGAAGACGGATTGCAGCGAAGGAGCGGCGGCTGCGAAGAAGCTGTCTTTGGCGGAGTCTGCCGGAATGTTGACTGAGCAGGGAAAGGAGCTGGTTATATGATAAGAAAAGGATTTAAGATGCGCCTCTATCCGGGCATGGCGAAGGAATACGAGAAGCGCCATAATGAGTTGTGGCCGGAGATGATTGAGATGATTCACGAGCATGGAGGCGGGAATTATTCGATTTATCTGGATAAAGAAACGGATGTACTTTTCGGATACATTGAGGTTGTGGATGAAGAGAAATGGGCGGCGTCCGCCGATACAGAGATTAACCGGAAATGGTGGGATTTTATGGCGGATATCATGGAGACGAACCCGGATAACAGCCCGGTGAGCGTGGATTTAAGGCCGGTATTCCATTTGGATTAGGAGGAAGAGCGGATGGGTACATATTATCTTGCGGTAGATATCGGGGCTTCCAGCGGACGCCATATGCTGGGGAGCATAGAGGACGGAAAGCTTGTTCTGGAAGAGGTCTACCGTTTCCCAAATGGGATGAAGAGGGTGGAAGGCAGCCTCTGCTGGGATGTGGAAGCGCTGTTCTATGAGATTAAGGAAGGCTTAAAGCGGTGCAAGGAACTTGGAAAGATTCCGTCGTTTCTGGGGATTGATACATGGGCTGTGGACTATGTGCTTCTGGACGGAAATGACCGGATTCTCGGGAAAACCTATGGATACCGGGATGACAGGACCAATGGGATGGACGCGAAGGTGTATGAGGAGATTTCGCTGAAAGATCTCTATGCGCGCACCGGAATCCAGAAACAGATTTTTAATACCATCTATCAGTTGATGGCGGTAAAACAGCAGGAGCCGGAAATTTTAGGGGAAGCAAGAAGCATGCTGCTGATTCCGGATTATTTTAACTTCCTGCTGACCGGGGAGAAGAAGACGGAATATACAAACGCCACCACCACGCAGCTTGTAAGTCCCGTTTCAAAAGACTGGGACTATGGATTGATTGATATGCTAGGCTATCCCAGAGCAATATTCGGGAAAATCAGCCGGCCGGGGACTCTGGTCGGGAATTTCAGAAAGTCCATTCAGGAAGAGGTTGGCTTTGACTGTCAGGTAATTCTGCCTGCCACCCATGATACGGGTTCCGCCGTAGCTGCGATTCCGACCGTCAGGGAAGACGCGCTGTATATCAGCTCCGGGACCTGGTCGCTGATGGGAACGGAACTTTCCGAGGCAGACTGTTCCGCGGAAAGCAGGGTGAGAAATCTTACTAATGAGGGGGGCTATGAATACCGTTTCCGGTATCTGAAAAATATTATGGGGCTTTGGATGATTCAGTCAATCCGAAAGGAATTTGCGGAAGAATATTCCTATGGATATATCTGCGAGCAGGCGCAGAAACAGGATATTCCATCCATCGTGGACTGCAATGATGAAATGTTTCTGGCGCCGGAGAGTATGACAGAGGCGGTGAAAGCGTATTGCAGACAGACCGGACAGCAGGTTCCCCGGGATGAATGGGAGCTTGCGGCGGTTATCTACAACAGTCTGGGTAAGTGCTATGGAGATACGCTCCGGCAGATTGAAGAGATGACCGGGAAAATGTATGACTGTATCTATGTGGTAGGCGGCGGCTCCAATGCGGAATACTTGAATCAGGTTACCGCAAAATATACGGAGCGTACGGTCTATGCAGGACCCAGCGAAGCTACGGCTATCGGGAATCTGCTGGTACAGATGATTTATGACCGGAGATTCGGCGGACTGAAAGAAGCTAGGGGATGCGTAAAGCATTCTTTTGAAATAAAGAAATATGAGAAATAATTTCAAGGAGGATGAAAGAATGTTAGTAAATACGAAAGCAAGGGTCGGTGTATTTTCGATTGCACTGGGCGCATATCTGCCGCAATTTCCGTCATTGGTACCGGAGTTTGAGGCGCAGTACGAAGCGTTTAAGAATACGATTCCGGAGACGGTAGAACTTGTGGACGGAGGTGTGGTTACCACCAAGGAGCTGTCCCAGGCGGCAGGGGACAAGTTTCGGGCAGCGGATGTTGATTTGGTAATCTTACAGCTTCTTACTTACGCCACTTCCTATAATATGCTTCCGGCAGTCCGGGATCTGGATGTGCCGGTGGTGCTGGTAAATGTCCAGAAGAAAAAGGCGCCGGATTATGCAAATACGGACACTGCCACATGGCTTGGCGAGCTGTATGCCTGCGGCGCTGTGGGGGAGATGGTAGCGGATTTGGAGCGCGCCGGAAAGCGCCATGCGGTGATTACGGGCGTAGTGGAAGGCGGCGATGCGAAGGTGCAGGCTGAGATTGAAGAGTGGTGCAAGGCGGCTCAGGTGCGGCGCCGTTTCCGGGATACGAATCTGGCGCAGATTGGACGTCCCTATCCTGGCATGATGGATTTGTACATTGATGAGACCAATCTTTACCATAGGATGTTCCTCTATACCAAACAGTTTGACTGGGAGAAAATGTGGGCGATTGCGGATGATATCACCGATGAAGAGCTGATTCGGGCGAAGGCGCAGGATATCCTTGATACCTTTGAGATTGAAGGCGGCGGCACGATTGAGAAAGTCTGGGAGATGGCGAAATATGTGGCTGCTTTTGAACGGTGGGTTAAGGAGGAGCAGATTGCATTCATTGCTTCCCATTATGACGGTTTTGCTCAGGGGAAGGCCGGCGTCCTGGACAGTATGCTGATTCCCGCGTTTTCTATGCTGATTAAGCAGGGGGTTGCCTGCGCGGTAGAAGGGGATATCAAGGTTGCGATGGCGATGAGCATCCTGAAGACGATTTCCGGCATGGGACAGCTCTCAGAGATGTATTCTATTGATTTTGAGGAGGATATCTGTATCATCGGCCACAGCGGCTCCGGGGACGCCGATATATCGGCAAAGAAACCGACGATGAAGATTGTGCCTGTGTTCCATGGCAAGACCGGCGGCGGTTACCTGACTCAGTTTTATCCGCATCTCGGCCCGGTTACGTATCTGGGGATTACCCAGGACCGGGACGGTAATTTTAAGTTTGTTGCGGCGGAGGGAGTTAATGAGGCCGGTCCCATCTTTGAGTTTGGCGATACCAATATGCGGACGCGCTTTGCCTGCGGGGCAAGAGAATTTTGCAATAAATGGAGCGAGGCGGGACCGACCCACCATATGGCGGCAGCGGCAGGGAAGCATATTGACACGATTTTGAAGGTGGCGAAGATCTTCAACGTGCCGGTGGACGTAATTACAAGGTAACGATGTGATGCAAGCGTCAGAGCGTTTCATGGGCGTATGAAAAGGGATGAATTTGGAATACCTGTATGAAAAATGCGGAAATGCCTTTGAATGCCTGCGTCATGATAGATAGAAGAAAGGGGAAAAAGATGAGTATTACAGATGTAAAATTTGTTCAGGGATTTATTCGGATG
>CAOKJI010000104.1 GCA_948468495.1 uncultured Dorea sp.
GACTATTCCCGGATCGTCAACGGTAAAAATCCCATTGTGGCCCATGAATTCCTGGGAGACAATATCGACGGCAAGGATATTATCATTATGGACGATATCATCGCTTCCGGGGGAAGCATGATTGACACGGCCAGAAAGCTGAAGGAGATGAACGCCAAGCGGGTGTACATCTGCTGTACCTTCGGCCTGTTCACGGAGGGACTCGATAAATTTGACGAGGCTTATGAGATGGAAGCATTTGCGCTGCAGGAAGCGTCGGTTCAGAATACGGGTTACGGTTACATACAGGTGCGTTACTGGGATGAGAATGGTACAAGGAAAGAGCTTGGCAAAGTTTCGATTGAGGCCAAATCAGATTCTCAGGGAAGAACCTATTATCTGATTAGGCTGCCCAGGATGATTCGGGCTAAGAAGCTTCAGTTTGGCCTGGCTCGTTCGCTTGCGGTGGGAAGCAATACGGTTTCCGAGGTTTATTTCTATCATTATGATTCACTGGAAGACGATATTATGGCCCTTTATGCGGACGCTCTTCATACGAAGCTGAAGGAGGAAGTGAACCAGGAGACGATTGACGGACTTCGGACGCGGCTGAATACGAAGGATGAGGTGAGCGGAGAATACCATCCGGATAAAGACGCCCTGGAACGGGAACTGAAGACAGCGGAGGAGATTCTGAATGCTGAGCTGACCGAGCCGGTTCAGATATACAGCAGTATTACGACCAGCGACGCAGGCAGAGGCTTTGGAGGGCTGAACGCATGGCAGCCTTTGGGAATTTCTGCGGCTGCGGGAGAAGAGATTACCGTTTATGTGGGTCATAGCAGTAAGAGAACCGGGGAGACGACCAACCTTCAGCTTGTGGCTACCCAGTATCATGCGGAGGCTGCCAGCATGGCGCAGACGATTTCTACCCCTCTCAAGATAGGAAGGAATCAGATTACGATTCCGAAGCTGTCGTCCATGAAAGCGGAAGCAGGAGGCGCGTTGTATATTCAATATACAGGAACGGCCGGGGCCGGGAACTACGCGGTTCGCGTGAACGGAGGCGCCGAGGTTCCAAAGCTGGATCTTTACCGGGTGACAGACCCGGCGGAACGGCTAAGAAGAGCGGAGCGGTATGTGGAGGAACTGGACGCGTATACGAATCAGATGGAAGAGCGGCATCGTGAGCTTCATAAACAGTCGGAGAATCAGCTGGTGCAGTATGATTATGATGCGAAGAACTGTATCTTAGGAGCTTCGGATATTCTGCTGGATTCCATGCTGCTGTCCCTGCCTGCATGGCAGATTTGGACCGGAGCCGGAACCGGAACGGTAGAGGAACGGGCGGCAAGACTGGTTCAGTCGATGGATGCTATGGAAGATATGATGTATCTGTTCTATCAGCACAAGGGACTGAACAATAGCGCGGAGGCCGAGCGGGACCGGCTTCCTTACCGGCATTTGAATATCCGCTATCAGAGAATGTTTGCGGGCGCGTTTATGTATGCGTCGGGCAATCATATCGGGATTGAATGGAATGAAACCGCAGGCATGATTGGCGGCGTTCCAGTACAATTCGATGAAAATGGAAGGTATATCAGCGGACGGTATTTCGGATGGGGAATTGCCCATGAGATTGGACACTGTATCAATCAGGGAGCATATGCTGTGGCCGAGATTACCAATAATTATTTCTCTGTGCTTGCACAGGCAAAGGATACCAGTGACAGCGTCAGATTCCAGTACAGCGAAGTATATAAGAAGGTTACTTCCGGTACGAAAGGGCATGCATCCAATGTATTTACCCAGCTTGGCATGTACTGGCAGCTGCATCTGGCTTACGATAACGGTTATAATTATAAAACTTACGCGAATCATAAAGAGCAGCTTGACAATCTCTTCTTTGCGAGAGTGGACAGCTATGCGAGAAATCCGGCCGCAGCTCCGTCGCCAGGAGGCGTCAGCCTTAGTCTGTCAGGAAATTCAGACCAGGTATTGATGCGCCTATCCTGCGGGGCGGCGAAGAAGAATCTGTTGGAATTTTTCGAGCGGTGGGGCATGACGCCGGACGAGGCGACAACAGCCTATGCGTCCCAGTTTGAGCCGGAGACCAGGGCAATCTTTTATGTCAATGACGATGCAAGAGCATACCGGTTAGAACATGAAGGAAGCAAGCTTGATACGGCTGGAACGGTGGAGGCTGTGGGCGATACTGCGGCTGCCAGAATCAATGAAAATGCGGCAAATCAGGTTGATTTTGTACTAAATTCCAAAAATATTCCGGAGGAGGACGTACTTGGCTACGAGATTGTGCGCTGTACGATTTCCGGCGGGGAGACGGAAGAAGAACTGGCAGGATTTGTAACGAAGAAAGAGGCGGAAGCGGGAACCTTCAGCGATCTGGTGACCACGATGAATAACCGGGTAGTGACTTACAAAGTCCGGGTAGTAGACCAGTATTTGAACCGCTCTGCGTCGAAGATGCTGGAGCCTCTTAAGATTGAACATGCGGGATGCATTGATAAGACGGGTTGGACGGCTGATTCTGCCGGTATTACGGCAACCAGCGAGGGAGTTGCGGACGGAAAGGATACGGATACTTCCTGCGGACTGGAAGAAGCGAAGCCCCTCGAGAAGATCATTGACGGCAACAATCGTACGACATATCAGGGCGTTGCAGGAGATAACGCGGAAGTGGTTCTTGACTTCCACAAGGAACTTACCATTACCGGGCTTCAGTATACGGTGACAGAAGGAACGCCGGTGAAGGATTATCGGATTTGGTTCCTGAATGGAAAGGGAGGATGGACGAAGGCCGCAGAAGGAGCTTTTCGCGGAGACGATACGGAGATTGTCTATTTTGCAGAGGAAGGCGGCAAGAATATTGCCTCCTATCAGACCACGTCTGTAAAGCTTGAAATCAGGGGACAGAAGGATACGGAAATCTCTATTTCGGAATTGGATGTTCTGGGCGTGACAGGAGATAACGTAGACTTCCGGTGTACCGGAGAGGGGACTGCCGCAATCGGACGATTGTCTGGTGATTTCGTGTATGGAGAGGATTCGGATGATGTGATTCCGGCAGGCTCCATCGTATTTACCGGCGCCTATAAGGGCAATCCTGCTTATAACGTGTTGATGCTCTACGACCAGAATGGAAATCAGGTGGGCGGCCGGGACAGCGAAGGTAATCTGAACGCATATCAGACAATACTCGCAGAAGTGCCTGAGACTGGGAATGTCAGGGATGTTTCGGACGGTACCTGGATCTACTGGATTCAGCCGGAGGATGTGGTGAATCTGCAGGCAATCGAGAAGGTTCGGGCAGAATTGTACCGGGTAGATAACGCACTGACCAACGAGGGACAGAGAATGGTCAGCGATTCCCTGTTTGAAGTGATGCCGGAAGAACTGCCGGAGATTCAGATTAACGGCGGCGGGATGACAAGATAAGGGGCGGCTGCAGGAAGAAGATACGGTACAGACATGGAGTTTCCCAGAAGGGAAATTCCTGCGTATCCGGTGCGGCGGCTCCGATAAAGGAGCAAAATATGAGAAAATATTTGACAGGTATGATAATGGCGGTATTCGCGCTGTTTTTGGCGCTGCCGTTTTCGGTAAGAGCCGAAGGGCGGGAAGCCGTATATCTGGAAGCGGAGGGGGACAGTGTGAAGGTCCGGCTTACGCTTCCGGGAGCGGACGGAGCGATGCTTTCTTCGTTAAAGCTTACGCTGAATGTGACTTCCAATGGAGGTGAAAGCCTGGATGCATCGTTTCAGTTTGATCCGGCGCTCTCCGGAAAGGCCAAGGTTCAGGAGGTCCGATATCAGGCGGGAAATGAAACGATGAATGTATATTTGGCAGGAAACGAAGCGCTGTTTGCAAAAGGGGAGGATACCATTACCCTTGGAAAGGTGTGCGCAGCCGGAGGCGCTTTTACGGTAGAGGTGAAAGAGGATGCCCTGACTGTTGCAGAAGGCTCGAAAGGGAGAACGGTCCGGTTTGAAAACCTTCCTGAGCCGGTACTGGCAGGAAGCCGGGACTCCGGAGAGTCAGGCGGAGGGACGCCCCCTTCGCCTGGCGCTGGGGACGATCCCGCTGCACCTGAGCCTGGGAAGGATGAAGAGACGCAGCCTCCGTCCGGCTCCGGGAACGGCGATGAGGAGTTAACGCTTCCCACAGGACCGGAAAGCGGCGAAGAGGAGCCTTTGCCGGCAGGAGGGGAACAACTGGAACAGTTGATAAATACAACAAAGGAATACCCAGAGAAATCCTATACAAAGAAGAGCTATACAGCCCTGACAAAAGCAAGAAAGAATGCGGAAGGGGTCCAGAATAACCCGAATGCGACAAAGGAGGAGAGAGAGAAAGCTCTGCAGTCTCTCCAGAATGCAGTGGGAGGGCTGGAAGAGAAGACGCTTACCAGCGCTGAGGAAAAGAGCGGCCAAAGTAAAAGCGGGCAGGAGGAGTCTTATAAAGCGTCTGCTCCGGTAGTCCTTTATGTGATGATCGGGCTGTTCGCGGTGGTAATTGCGGGAATAACCATTTATGGAATAAAGTATAAGAAGAAAATGGAGATTTAAATCAAATACCTGCGGGACCGGGTTTGGTTCCCGCAGGTATTTGATTTGACAGAGGTTTCTATTTGTAGATAATTTCCTGAAGATACATTCCCTTTGGGTCGCAGGGGGCGCTGGGAGACGCCTTTCCGGCGAATATGGCGTCGATAATCTCCGGCGGTCTGCCCCCGGTTCCGATATCAAGTAAGGTTCCGGTAATCAGACGCTGCATGTTGTGCAGAAAATCGTTGGCCACAAGGGTAATCTGCATTTCCTCCATATCTTCGTAAATCTCAATCTTGAACAGGTCTTTGATGGTGGATTTGCCCTGCTTGACAGATGAAAAGTTACGGAAGTCATGGCGTCCGGTAAGGAGCTTTGCAGCCTGTTCCATCAGAGACTTGTCCGGCCGGTGGAAGCTGTGGAAGGCATATTTGCGGTCAAATACGCTGGGTACAGAGTTGATGGTAACCCGGTATACGTATATTTTGGCCCGGGTATTCAACTGGGCGTGAAAACGCTCCGGCGCTTCTCTGGCTTCCGTAATTGCGATGTCCATGGGGAGATAGCGGTTTAAGTAACGCTGAATTTCAGAGACGTCCATATCGCTGTCTGTCTTGAAATTAGCAACCTGTCCATATGCATGAACGCCTGCTTCTGTGCGCATGCCGCAGCATAGCTCCGGCTCCTCGTCGGTCATCTTCCGGAGAACATCCAGAATCTTATTGGAAATGGTGTTGGTGGATTCGTCTTTGCCTAGACGGGACCAGCCCTGATAGCGGCTGCCGTCATATTCAATGGTTAATCGGATATTTCTCATCAATCTATACTCCTTCATTGCTTTATTATCGTTATAATCTCGATTCATTTACTCAGGAATTGGTTCAAATTCTTTCAAATCATCGTCAGTAATTTCCCGAATTACCTTGTACATGGCAGGGCTATTATATCATAAATTCGGGGGCGGGGAAATAGTGAGTTTCTTACTTTCATTGGCTGTTGACCTTAGTTACAACATACAGTAGAATATAAGTAGACGCATACCATCCGGGTAGGCGGACTGCGTCTGATATGGTATGGTTTTGCAGAGTGCCGACATGTGCTATAAAATGAATATAAGGGATTTGAAATATATCCAGCTTTTTTCTGAGAAACGATCAGAAACATCATGAAAATGATGGGTCTCTGGTCGCTTTTGTATGGATAGAAATTCTTAAATTTATCGCTATAAGAATAGGAGGACAGATACATGAATAAGAATCAAGTGACAGAGTCAGTTCAGAGAAGGCTGTTTGAGCTGCAGGATACGGAGTACCGGGATTTCCACGCCAAGCTGATGCCGACGGTGGCAAAGGAGAAGATCATCGGAATCCGTACTCCGGTTTTGAGGAAATTTGCGAAAGAGTATGCCAAATCGGAGGATGCGGGGGAGTTTCTAAAGGCGCTGCCCCATGATTACTATGAGGAGAATAACCTGCATGGTTTTCTAATCGAGGGAATGAAAGATTATGAGGAGTGCGTGCGCGCTCTGGATATATTTCTTCCCTATGTGGATAACTGGGCTACCTGTGATATGATTGCGCCGAAGGTGTTTCAGAAGCATTTGCCGGAATTGGAGCATAAGACGGAGGAATGGATGGCGTCCGGCCACACGTATACCATTCGATACGGGATTGGAATGCTGATGAAATTTTATCTGGACGGGGCGTTTCAGGAGGAATATCTTACGAGAGTAGCGAGGGTTCAGTCGGAAGAATATTATGTTAAAATGATGGTCGCATGGTATTTTGCAACGGCTCTGGCAAAGCAGTATGAGGCGGCGCTTCCCTTTATTGAGGAGAAACGGCTGGAGACCTGGACGCATAACAAGGCGATACAGAAGGCGGTTGAGAGCTCCAGGATTACGAAAGAGCAGAAGTTGTACCTAAGAAAATTTAAGATAAAGCAGTAGTTTTAGAAAGGAGCGGAGTTTACCGTATGCGTTTGATTGATATGCATTGCGATACGATGTGGAGATTATTGTGTTTTGAGAAAGAGAAGGAGACGAGGGGAGATGAGGAAGGTACGAAGGATTTT
>CAOKJI010000105.1 GCA_948468495.1 uncultured Dorea sp.
ATATAGATGAAGAGCAGAAGGAAGTGCACTGCGGGGAGAACGAAGAGCTGGTGTATCAGTTTCTTGCGAAGGGCGTAGACGCGCTGATGGAATTGGGCGAAGTGCGGTGTACCCAGAGATTTGCGAAACTGAACGTGGCAAGACAGGTTAAGGTGTCGGCAGGAGTATCAGTGTCGTCGGGCCTTTTGAATCTGAATATTTCGGCGGAGGATATTTCACAGGAAGAGCTGCTTGATATCCTGAAAAGCTACCGGAACAGGAAGAAATACTATCGTCTGAAGAACGGTGATTTTATGGGACTGGAAGATGAATCCCTGAAAATGCTTGACGAGATGATGAATGTTATGCACTTATCAGCGAAGGATTTGTTAAGGGGAAATATTGAGCTTCCCATGTACCGGACGCTGTATCTGGATAAGATGCTGGAGGAGAATGAAAATGTCTACTGTGAGCGGGATGAATATTTCCGCAATCTGGTAAGGGAGTATAAGGCGGTCAATGATTCAGATTATGCGCTGCCGGAATCTCTGAAAAAGGGAATGAGAAATTACCAGAAGAAGGGATACCGTTGGCTCCGTACATTGGAAACTTGCAGATTCGGCGGTATTCTGGCGGATGATATGGGACTGGGTAAGACGCTGCAGGCAATTGCAGTCCTTCTGGCGGCGCGTCTGGAAGGGAAGGAAGGGACCTCTCTGGTTGTGGCTCCGGCGTCGCTGGTATTTAACTGGGGAGAGGAATTTCATAAATTTGCTCCTGAACTGGAGATTTGTCTGCTTTCAGGTTCTAAGGAAGAGAGACGACAGAAGCTTTCAGAGTATCGAAGTTTTGATGTACTTGTAACGTCTTATGATTTGCTGAAAAGGGACGTGCATCTCTATGAAGAGAAGGAATTTTTATATCAGATTATTGACGAGGCTCAGTACATTAAGAATCATACAACATCGGCAGCGAAGGCAGTGAAAGTCATTCACAGTAAGACAAAGTATGCCCTGACCGGGACGCCGATTGAAAACCGGCTGAGCGAATTATGGAGTATCTTTGATTATCTGATGCCCGGATTTTTGTATGGGTATGATACATTTAAGAAGGAGTTCGAGATACCGATTGTGAAAAACGGCGATGCGGAGGCGATGGAACGTTTGCAGAAGATGGTTACCCCATTTATCCTGCGGCGGGTGAAGGAAAATGTATTAAGAGATCTTCCTGACAAGTTGGAAAAGACGCAGTATGTACATTTTCAGAAAGAACAGCAGAACCTCTATGACGCCCAGGTGGTGCATATGCGGTGGACCCTCGAACAGCAGAATGAGGATTCCTTCCATAAGACAAGGATGAAGATTCTTGCAGAGCTTACAAGGCTGCGCCAGATTTGCTGCGATCCGGGACTGTGCTTTGAGAATTACGGCGGCGAGTCATCGAAGCTTGAGGCGTGTATGGATTTGCTAATGAGCGCCATAGAAGGCGGTCATAAGATTCTTCTGTTCTCGCAGTTTACTTCTATGTTGGAGATTCTTCGAGAGAAATGTACAGAGCAGGGGATTTCTTTCTATACGATTACCGGGGAGACGCCGAAGGAAAAGCGTCTTAAATTGGTGAAAGCTTTTAACGGAGACGACACGAAAGTATTTCTGATTTCCCTGAAAGCGGGAGGCGTGGGGCTGAACTTAACGGGAGCCGACGTGGTAATCCACTATGACCCATGGTGGAACTTTGCCGTACAGAATCAGGCTACAGACCGGGCGCACCGCATCGGACAGAATAAGAAAGTGACAGTGTACAGGCTGATTGCCAAGGGGAGCATTGAGGAGAAGATTATCAAGCTGCAGGAAACAAAGAAGGATTTGTCCGACCAGATTATTCAGGGGGACGGGAATGGACTGGCCGGGATGAGCAGAGAAGATTTTCTGGAGTTGCTGGGATAGGAAAGGGGTACAACTATAACTGCTCCAAATTACCTTTATGTGTCTCTAAGTACTCCTTTTTCTCTTTTCGGTTCCGTTCCCGGTATTTTGCCGGCGTAATCCCCCGCTTTGCCTTGAAAGCCTTTCCAAAGGAATAAGCGCTTTGGTACCCGCAGGAAAGAGCAATCTCCCCCAGCGTATACTCTGTATTAGTCAAAAGCTCCGCTGCTCTGGTAAGACGGTAATTGGTCAGATAATCCTGTGGAGATACATTTAAATATCTGCGGAATAATTCATAGAGATATGTCCGGTCGACGCAGACATATTTTGCAATATCCGTTACACGTATCGCGCTAAAATAGTTGTTGCGGACAAATTCAATTGCCCTCTTAATGTGTATATTTTCTCCATCCTGTTCTAAAGGAAGGCTGATATTGATATTCCTTGACAGCACAGCAAAAAAGGCGTACAGAAGGCTCTGCCTCTTATACTGACTGGTAAGGCTGCTGGTGGTATCTTTTAGCATTTCAATTACAATATGCTTGAGTTCGCCGCTCTGTGCGCTGCGGAATATTAGCTGACTGCTGTTCAGCCCGATATCTCTTAAGTATTCCTTCACATTCGTACCGTTGAATCCAATCCATAAATATTCCCAGGGTTCTTCTGCGTCCGCCTGATAGAAGGTTAGTGTGTTTGGCTCAATCAGGAAGCCCTGGCCTGCTTCCAGACAATGCTGCATGTCTTCGATATAATACCGGCCCTTACCGCTGAGAATAAAATGAATCAGGTAATCCGGTCTCACAGCCGGGCCAAAGCTGTGAAGCGGTTCGCATTTGCTGTATCCGCAAAAACATAAATACAATTCAGAAAACTTTCGGTTTGACAACTGTAATACATATGCATCTTCCATAACGGCATCTCCTTCCGGGCGTTAATATTTTGCATTAAACATTTTTACATTCAATATACTGCTATCCTTAAGCCACTTTACTTTATGATACCATAGATGGCCCATTCCTAACAGTCTTTCCGGTAATCGGATGGTTACCCTTTAGAAAAAATTATCGATTAGCCAACATTTGGACATTTTTGGCCGACAAATGGATATACACAGACGCGTAGTTTACCTATACAATAGAATCATAAGGAAGAAGGAACTGCGCAGTTTCCCTCCCCTATATAATCTAAATAAGTGAGGGAAAACAAATGAATGAAAACCATGGAACACAGAATGTGCAGTATAAGCACGTGTCTGCAAGGGAAAAGTACTGCTTTGGTATCGGGGCTATTGGAAAAGATGCCATTGTGAATCTGGTCGGTTCTTTTTTGATGCTGTATTTGACGGATACTTTGTATCTGGCTCCAGCTTTTGTGGGTGTGCTGTTTTTTGTAGCGCGTATATGGGATGCAGTGAACGACCCTGTTATGGGTATGATTGTAGATAATACAAGGACAAAATACGGCAAATTCCGTATCTGGCTG
Organism: uncultured Dorea sp.; assembly: GCA_948468495.1. Next base: position 3,387 of record CAOKJI010000105.1, read on the forward strand.
ATTGTTGGAACGCTGTTAAATTCGGTTGTATTTATTTTATTGTTTACAAGCTGCAGTTTAAGGGGAACGGCGTTATACGCGTATGTATCTGTTATGTACATATTATACGGCATGACTTACACAATCATGGATGTTCCATACTGGTCATGGCTTCCGAACCTGACCAACGATCCTCATGAAAGAGAGAAGGTTTCCGTTATTCCCCGTTTCTTTGCCAGTCTTGCAGGATTTTCTGTGGCGACATTCGGTCTCTATATTATCAATGGATTCAACCGGATGGCGGGAAATGACAATCTTTATGCGGAACAGGGGTACACCATGTTTGCAGCGGCAATTGCAGTTGTTTTCATCATTACAATTGGTATTACGGTAACGAATGTAAAAGAAGAGTCTACATTAAAGGCTTCTGTTAAGAAGACCAGCTTAAAGCAGGCGATACAGGTAATTGTAAAGAATGACCAGCTTCTGGCATTTATCGGGCTTTTACTTACCTTTAACTTAAGCACCCAGATTGCGAAGGGATTTGCAGTGTATTACTTTAAAAACGTCTGCGGAAATGAATACCTGTATTCCATCTTTGGATTTGCGATTATCGCGGAGATGCTGGGTCTGGTGTGTTTCCCGAAGGTTGCGGAGAAGCTGAGCCGGGAGCGGGTATACCAGATTGCCTGTGGGCTGGTTGTTGTTGGACTCGGCGCCCTTGGCGCAATGGGATTTGTTGCGCCTGGAAGCAAGGCAGTGGTTATAATCTGCTGCGGATTGATGTTTTTTGGCTCTGGGCTGTCGCTGGGCGTAACCACTTGTTGTATGGCGGATGTGATTGACTATGGCGAGGTGAAGTTCGGTATGCGCAATGAGAGTGTTACCTGTTCTGCGCAGACTTTCCTCATGAAAGCAGCCATGGCGGCGGCAGGCGGATTGACGGGTATCGGACTCCAGATTGTAGGTTATAATGCAAAGGCGGCTGTTCAGAGCGGGGGTACGATTATGGGAATCCGGTTCCTGATGATTATTATGCCGGTAGCGCTTGCGGTAATCAGCTTCCTTATCTATAAGAAATTCTATACGCTGAAGGGCGCTAAGATGGAAGAGGTTACCCGCAAGGTAAATGCAATCCATGCAGCGCAGGAAGCGGCAGAAAAATATCGTATATAATTGTGTGGATTCCCGGTACATCTTTGCAGTGTTCCTGCGAAGACTGGCGCATTGGCGATTCCTACAGTAATGTGCGATAATTACTTGTAATTTAGAAATGCAAGAAGCAGGAGAGGTTAGCTATGAGTATCTTATTTTACGAAAATACGAAGACATTTCACTTATGCAACAAGGAAATCAGCTATATTATGAGCGTTCTTCCAAATGGCCATATGGGGCAGCTTTATTTTGGAAAGAAGGTCAGTGAACGGGAAGATTATTCTTACTTATATGAGACTGCGTTTCGTCCTATGACTTCCTATGTGTTTGAGGGAGACTGTTCTTTGTCTTTAGAGCATGTGCGGCAGGAGTATGGCGTGTATGGAACGACAGACTTCCGCCGTCCGGCTATTGAGATTTTGCAGTCTAACGGAAGCCGGATATGTGACTTTCAATATCAGGGGCATCAGATTGGGAAAGGGAAGCCGAAGCTTGCCGGACTTCCTGCTACCTATACAGAGAGTGACGAAGAAGCAGAGACGTTGTGCGTGACGCTGAAAGATTCGCTGACCGGAGTGAAAGTGGAGTTATTATATACGATTTTCTCCAAGGGCGGTATTCTTGCCAGAAGTGCGAGAGTTACGAATCAGGGAGCAGAGGCGGTTCATCTGACTACAGCCATGAGTTTGTGTCTGGATTTGCCGGATTGCAATTATGAGTGGCTGCAGTTTTCCGGGGCATGGGCAAGAGAACGGCATTTGAAAGTACGGAAATTAGAGCAGGGTATCCAGGCGGTGGACAGCCGCCGGGGTAATTCCTCCCATGAGCATAATCCTTTTATTGTATTAAAGCGGCCGGAAACATGCGAGAGTCAGGGGGAGGCCATCGGATTCAGTCTGATATACAGCGGCAATTTTCTTGCGCAGGCAGAGGTGGATACGCATGATATGACGAGGGTTTTGATGGGGATTCATCCCATGGGTTTTGACTGGAAATTAGAGATAGGAGAGAGCTTCCAGACGCCGGAGGCAGTAATGGTCTATTCAGAGCGGGGACTAAACGGCATGAGTCAGACGTTCCACCGCTTATATCAGAGGAGACTTGCCAGAGGCTATTGGCGGGACAGGGTACGACCGATTCTGAATAATAACTGGGAGGCGACTTACTTTGATTTTACGGAGGACCGCCTGGTGGAGATTGCCAACAAGGCGAAAGATTGCGGCGTAGAACTATTTGTGCTGGACGACGGTTGGTTTGGAGAGAGAAATAATGACCATGCAGGTCTGGGAGACTGGGTTGCCAATCCTGAGCGTCTTTCTAACGGCATTACGGGACTGGCGGAGCGGATTGAGGAGCTCGGTATGAAATTCGGACTCTGGTTTGAGCCGGAGATGGTTAATAAAGATTCGGATTTGTATCGGAAGCATCCTGACTGGATACTGTCTACGCCGGGAAGAAGCGCTTCCCATGGAAGAAATCAGTATGTGCTGGATTTCTCCCGGAAGGAAGTTGTGGACTGTATCTATGAGATGATGGCGAAGATTTTAAGGGAGGCTAAGGTATCTTATATTAAATGGGATATGAACCGCAGCATAACGGAATGCTATTCCGGGGCTCTGCCGCCAGAGCGGCAGGGAGAGGTGTTCCACCGCTATATTCTGGGTGTGTATAATCTCTACGAGCGCTTAAATACGAATTTTCCACAGGTACTTTTTGAGTCCTGCGCAAGCGGCGGGGGACGGTTTGACCCGGGAATCCTGTATTATGCGCCCCAGGGATGGGCAAGCGATGATTCTGACGCGGTGGAGCGTTTGAAGATTCAGTATGGAACCTCTTTCTGTTATCCAATCAGCAGTATCGGAAGTCATGTATCGGTAACCCCGAATCATCAGGTATTCCGCAATACGCCGCTTCGCACCAGAGCAAATGTGGCATATTTCGGAACGTTCGGATATGAGCTGGATTTGAATAAGCTGACTGAAGAAGAGCAGGAAATGGTAAAGGCGCAGATTGCATTTATGAAAGAGTATAGAGAGCTGCTGCAATTCGGTACATTCTATAGGATTACAAGTCCCTTTGAGGGCAATATCACCTG
>CAOKJI010000106.1 GCA_948468495.1 uncultured Dorea sp.
TGACCATTGCTTTCAATCTGGATTGAGAAATTTACAAACAGCATCGTCTGACAAGCCTCCTGGAAGGTACGCGCAGGCTGCGCCGGCACTCTGTCACAAATCTCGGCCATTTCCTCCAGCTCTTTCTTTCTGCGCGCATCCTGCTCCCGTTGCATCTGCTCTCTTAATTCCTGCGCATACCGGGCTGCGAACTTTAGCACTGCTTTATCTGCAATAATCGCCGCCTTGAGAAATGGTATCTTCTCAATGTCCTCCGGGAGAGTCGGATCTAAGGATGCCAGCACATCTTCCGCCTGTCTGATAACCCCTGACAGTCCCTCCCTGATCACTCTTCTGTAATCAGCGATGATATGCCCGTCTCCCCCTGTCATAATCCAGTCCTCATCAGAGCCCCGGACCTGCTGACAGGCAATTTTGGCTTCCTCTGGAAGCAGCAGTTTCACCCGATCCTCATGAGTCTTGCCTTTCCAGTAAGGAATCACCTCTTCCAGAAGAACGCGTTTTGTTTCCCCGTCAATCTGGTACGCATCCCCCGGTCTATCCGGGAAATAGTAAGGGTCTCCATTCAGCTCCTTTTCAATCCAGTCTACTGCAAATTCCGGGAAAATCGGTGCAGAACGCGGAACAGAACCCAAATTCCCTACCAGAAGTCCTCCGTCATTTACGTAGATCGTCATCTCACTTAAAATCTTATCCAAAGCTTTCGCTCTTCTAAGCACCTGGGGTTCTCCCTCTGTCTCTTTATAAGACTCTGTAATCAGCGCTCCTCTTTCGGCGCAAATTGACGGGTCCACTGCAAAATACTGTTCACGCAGTTTTTGGATTCGGGGAGACATCTGCGTCTCATCCTCCAAAAGCTCCAGGCACTGCATCATTAAATCCTTCATAATCTTCTCTCCTCGCGTAACTTATCTTTTACTTATAATCAGCAACATTTTCACTGGTTACCAGTTCAAAGGGAACATCATACCAGTCGTCCACTTCTTCTCCCTGAGCGGCCTGCACTGCAACGTCAATTGCAGTCTGGGACTGTGCCGTCGCGTTCTGGAATACGGTGCAGAGAAGTCCGCCCTCTTCCACTGACTTTAATGCATCTGCAATTGCGTCAATTCCTACCACTGGAATATCCTTCTGCTTACCGGCTGCCGCTATCGCATTATATGCCCCGATAGCCATCTCATCATTCTGGGCAACTACTGCGTTGATTGTCTTTCCGGTCTGCAGCCAGTTCTCCATCAGAGTCATAGCTTCCGCCCGGTCCCAGTTAGCGCTTTCTTCGTAAATAACGTTGATGTCCGGATATTTGTCAAGAATATTCTGAATACCCTTGCTTCTGTCAGCCTGTGCAGAAATGCCTGTCGGTCCCAGAATCACCGCGATATCGCCCTTGCCTTCAATGGCGTCTGCAACCATCTGCATCTCAATCTCTCCGGCTTCCACATCGTTAGAACCTACAAATGCAGTCGCGGAGCTTAAGTCTGATAACTGCGTACAAACTACTACAATCGGAATCCCTGCTTCCGCCGCTTTCTGAGCGCAGGGAATGCAGCCGTCCTTATCATACGGATTCAGTACAATCGCATCCACGCCCTGAGTAATGAAATTCTCAACCTGGGATACCTGATTGTCTGCGTCGCCCTGGCCGTCGGCGGACACATAGTTATATCCCTTTTCCTCACAGTAGCTCTCCGCTACCTCTGCAAGCTGCATGATGTACTCATTTGCCAAATCCTGCCAGGTACATGCAACGGTGACCTGCTCTTTATCCCCTTCTTCTTTCACCGTTTCTTCTCCGCCGGTCTTCTCCTCTGTACCGGACGAACCGCACCCCGCCAGCAAACCAAACGTCATCATTACCGCCAACAATCCTGCCAAACATCTCTTTTTCATACTTTTTTCTCCTTTTCTTTTTTTATTCTGATCTGCTTTCCTTAGAGCGTATCCCCTCATTACTTTCCGCAAAATGCCGTCTCAATTTGGAAACACACTCCAGCAGTATCATTCGTTCGAGTGTTTCTTCCTGTCAAGTAATACAGCCGCTACAATAATAACTCCCTTAATTACCTGCTGATAATAAGAGGACACGCCCAGCATATCCAGACCATTGGTCAGGACGCCCAGAATCAGCATACCCACAACCGTTCCGGAAATCGTGCCCACGCCGCCGGACAGACTTGCTCCTCCGATTACCGCCGCCGCTATGGCGTCCAGCTCATAGCCTTCCCCGGACGCCGGCTGACCGGTCATCGTCCTTGCCGACAGCAGAATCCCGGCAATCGCGCAGGTAACGCCCGCTATGGCATAGGCGGAAAATTTAATCAGCTTTACATTAATTCCTGACACCAGCGCCGCCTGCTCATTTCCTCCAACTGCGCGGATATATCTCCCGTATTTTGTAAATTCCATAAGATAAACAGCAATGACAATCACAACTGCCATCACAATAATCGGAATCGGAATTGCCCCCACGAATCCATTTCCTATATTGGTATATTCCGGCAGAATATTAATAACCGGGCGTCCGTTGGTATAAATCATTGCTAAGCCTCTGGCCGCCGTTGTCATCGCCAGTGTAGCAATAAATGCCGCCACCTTAAGCCACGCAACACAGAGTCCGTTGACCGCGCCGCACACAAGTCCCACCAATATACCAAGCAGAAGGGATATTGCCAGCGGGTGCGGATTGTCCGACGTTGCAAATGAAGTGGCAATTACAGCGCTGAGAGCCAGCACCGAGCCCACAGACAAATCAATCCCGCCTGTCATAATCACAATGGTCACTCCAATCGCCATGACCGCCTTGATTGAAATCTGCCGCAGCACATTAATGAAATTCTGCGTATTAAAAAACGAAGGAGTTATAATTGCCAGTACTACAACCATAAGTATAAGTGCAACATAAATTCCATACTTTCCAAATATTTTCCCCAGGATATCCTTTCCTCTTTGCTCTCTTTTCGTATTCATGCCATTCTCCTTACGTATACAATTTGACTATTTGATTGCGCTTGCCAGAATTGCTTCCTGACTGAACTCTGCGCGCTTAAATTCTCCGGTCAGCGTCCCCTCATGCAGTACAAGCACCCTGTCGCTCATTCCCATCAGCTCCGGCATCTCCGAAGATATCATGATAATTGCCTTCCCCTCTGACGCCAGCCTGTCCATAAGCTTGTAGATTTCAGCCTTGGCGCCCACGTCAATTCCTCTGGTGGGCTCGTCCATAATAATCACTTCCGGGTCTCCAAGCAGCCATTTTGCAAGAACCACTTTCTGCTGATTTCCCCCGCTTAATGTATTGACTCTGGTCTCCTTTGACGGCGTTTTAATCTGCAGAAGCTCCACCGCATCGTCGACCAGCTTTCTCTCTTTTCGGAAATCCAGCAGGTGATACAGCTTTAATATCATTTTCAAATACACAATGGTAATATTCGTCCTAATTGACGCTCCCAAATCCAGACCGAATAATTTTCTATCCTCCGATACAAAGGCAATGCCATTCTTAATTGCGCTCTTCGGAGACCGAATCAATACTTCCCTTCCATGTACTGCAACCGTTCCTTTGTCCGGTTTTCTAAGTCCAAATATGGTTTCCATCAGCTCCGTTCTTCCCGCGCCCATCAACCCGTATATTCCAAGAATTTCACCTCTGTTTACCTGGAAACTGATTCCTTTAAATTCCTTTTCTCTCGTCAAATCCTTAACCGAAAAGATTTCCTGCTCTTTCCTATCTGTTTCCTGCAAAGCGTCTCTCGGGTACATATCCTTCAATTCTCTCCCGACCATACAATACACCAGCGAATCATGGTCAAATTCCGATGAGAGCTTAGAATCAATATACTTCCCGTCCCGAAGCACCGTAATACGGTCTGCAATTCGGAATATTTCGTCCATCTTATGGGAAATATAAATAATCGCCTTATTCTGTTTCTTAAGCGTTTCAATCATTTCAAAGAGCTTATCTACTTCATGATCCGTAATTGCCGAGGTCGGCTCATCCATAATAATTACATCTGCATGATAAGAAGTAGCCTTTACAATCTCCACCATCTGCATCTGCGCCACGCTTAAGTTTCTAATCTTATCTGTTACCCTGATTGCGATTCCCAGCTCATCAAATTGCTTCTGTGCCCTCCTTACCAGCTCTTTCGTCTTGACCACACCGGTTTTTCCCACAAGTTCTCTTCCCAGAAACAGATTCTGCTCTACTGTCATATCCAGAATCATATTCAATTCCTGATGAATAATTGATATCCCCTGTTCCAGAGAATCTTTTGGATTATGCACAGTCAGAGGCTGTCCCTTATAGATAATCTCGCCTGCATCGGCCTTATATATACCTGCAAGAATCTTCATCAGCGTAGATTTTCCGGCTCCGTTCTCACCCATCAGCGCGTGAACCTCTCCCGGATAAATATCCAGTGATACGTCGTCCAACGCAACTACTCCGGGAAATTCTTTCCTGACATGTCTGATTTCCAGAATCTTCTTTTTCTCTTCCATTCCCTCCATACATTTCCTCCTTTTTATATTGAACACGTGTTAAATTTTTCCAAAAAATAAACAAACCATATTGATTCGATTCATTTGAAATGCGCCTTCTCTGCTTACCATAATTCTTCCCTCCCATCCGCAAAAGTATACCCTTTCGGGCACCCCATCATGGCCATTCGGCCATTTCATAAGGTCTTGTTTCGTCACAACGCATTATATATTTTACACGTGTTAAAAAGCGACAACAAAAAGCTCTTTTCTTTTATTCTCTTAAATCGACTCTCAGTAGTCTCCATAATAGTCCACATTAGTAGACATAACAATTCCGAGCTTGGCATAATGATCCTTTTTCTCAAACTCTCTTCCATAACACATCTGCTCAAACAAAGACTTTGCTGCAAGATATGCCTGTCCCACCAAATCCTGGGAAACTACTGCGTCTACCGTTGAATTTCTTAAATACGGCACAACTTCTTCATAGCAGTCAAAGCCTATCAGACAGATACTGCCGCCAATTCCCTTATTCCAGACCATCTCCGCCACAGAAGCCAGCTTATAGGACACGTCATAAATCCCTGCCAGATTCGGATATTCCTTCATATAATCTTCTACACATTCCACCGCCTGTCTGTCACTATTAATATTCTCAACAACAGATACAATCTCAAGCCCCTGATACTTCCCGCTTTCCTGTATAAATCCTTCGCAACGATCCTTCACTGCCGAGTCTATCTCCATACTATTCGTTAAGAGTACCAGAATTTGACCGCCTCCCGGCAGAAGCTTGCCCATCAGTTCTCCCGCAACCCGGCCGCTCTGATAATAATCCGGGCCCACATATATTCTATGCTCTTCTTCCACATAACGGCTCAGATATACGATATTACACCCCAGCCCCCGCAGCTCATTTACCTTGTCCCGGACTACGCTGCTCTTCGCCACTGCTATAATAATATTACGAATCCCTTCATCATAAAGTTCCTGTAGCTGCTCCAGCTGCTTCTCCGGCTCTAAAAATTCCGACTCCCGAATCACCAGCTTCAGTCCATGGTCCCGAAACTCTTCCTGCGCCCGCTCTAATCCCTTCACCGCTGTTCTGGCGAAATAAGGACTCAGATGCAATATTCCTACATATCCGATAATGTACTCTCTGTTGCGGGCAAGATCTCTTGCGTTATAATTCGGTACATAATGGTACTTCTCCAGCGCCTTCTCAACCTTTTTCTTTGTCTTCTCTGTTACATAACCTTTATTATTAATGACCTTATAAATGGTCGTTCTTGATATATTAATTTCCTCAGATATCTCTTCCAAAGACATTCTTTTCTGCATAGTTGACTCTCTTTTTACACGTGTTAAATTTCTTATAAACTGAGTATAACCCTTTTTGTGCAATCTGTCAAGTATTTTCCTTCTTTTTACATTTCTTTGAACTTTTTGCACTATTTGGCATATTGATGAATTCTCATTGGACCTTGAATCTTCCCATTAATATTCATAACAGTTTCGATCTTCATGAAAGTTAGCGGAGGTTAAATTACGCCCAGTATATTACATATAATATATTGAACAATATCCTCATGCGTAAAAACAGGCATAACTGCCCTAACCATTTTGCATTGCTTGTATCTGGTGTAAAACAAAACATCATCAAATAATTATAATTTTTTTACTTCCTGTTCAAATTCCTGCTTGAATCTTCATCCAGATTGCTCATAGCTATTCGTAGTTCATATGGGGTAGAATCAAATGTTCTCCATTGAAATCTCAAAAAATCGAAAGTTAATCCTCGGAAAGAGCATCCTTGAAAGCCACGCTTCCAATTCTTCATTCCCCTTTTTCATCTTCCGGTACTGAAATTCTGTACCCACAATTTCATGCGTATCATCCTTTACGCCCCAAACTAAATAAACTTTTGGACTTTCACATAATGCCGCTGAATTGCTGAGGGCAGAAATATATTCTCCTAGTATAATAATGGTGTAGTCAAGAATGACTACTGGTTAATAGTTACAAAGTCCAATCTAATAAATCTATATAGATATAACGGAAGGAGGAATTCCCCCTCCATCAGAAGTTATAAGGCAACATTATTTACCTTGTCTGAGGTTTCCTTAATGC
>CAOKJI010000107.1 GCA_948468495.1 uncultured Dorea sp.
CATGCTTTTCCGCTACCTGAAAATCCAGTAATGTGCCGTCAATGTCCCAGAGAACTACTTTAATCTTTCCCATCTTCTACTTTCCCGCCTTATCCTATCAATCCCTGAACGATAATCAAAATTATCAGAACCGGAAGCACAAACTGGAAATAGGGCTTCAGCTTCTTGGAAAATTTCAGCCCCTCTCCCTGATTACATTCTTCCATATACCGGTCAAATCCCCATCCGAATCTGGTCACGCAGAACAACAGATAAATCAGGGAACCGATTGGCAGCAACAGGTTGCTCACAATAAAATCCTCACTGTCCAGCACATCCCGGCCGCCTATCAGATGCAGATTGCTCCAGATATTATATCCAAATACGCAGGGAAGACTTGCTATCAGCACGATCGCCCCGTTGATGAATACCGCTTTCTTACGTTCAAGTCCAAACATATCCACACAGAAAGAAATCAAATTCTCAAATACAGCCATAACCGTAGAAAAGCTGGCAAATGTCATAAACAGGAAGAACAAAGCTCCCCAAATCCTGCCTCCCACCATATTTACAAATACATTCGGCAGCGTAATAAATATCAGCGACGGCCCTGCATCCGGCTGTACTCCATAAGAAAAGCACGCCGGAAAGATAATCAGTCCCGACATAATCGCCACGAAGGTATCCAGCGCGCAGATTCTTACCGCTTCGCCTGGCAGTGAATGTTCCTTCGTCATATAACTTCCGAAAATCTCCATGGCCGCAATACCTAAGCTCAGCGTAAAAAAGGATTGGTTCATCGCCTCGGTAACCACTGTTGCAATTCCCACAGACTTCACCTTCTCCATACTGGGAACCAGATAAAAGCTGATTCCCTCTGACGCTCCAGAAAGCAGAATACTGTGAACCGCCAGCACAACAATCAGAATGAGAAGAGCCGACATCATAATCTTGCTGATTCTCTCCAGTCCCTTTCTCAATCCCATAGAGCACACAAGAAATCCAAGAATCACTGTAAGCGCCATCCAGATTCCCATCTCTCCCGGCGATGCCAGTAGCTCAGAAAATACCGCCCCCGACTCCTCTGCATTCATCCCCGGGCGGAAAACTCCTGCTGCAAATTTAAAGAAATAACTAACCATCCACCCGGATACTGTCGTATAATACATCATTAACATATAGCAGCCAAAGATACAGAACCACCCATGAATATGCCACTTACTCCCCGGTTTCTCCAACGCCTGATAGCCCAGCACCGCGCTCTTTCTGCTGGCCCGGCCTACCGCCAGCTCCATCGTCAGTACAGGCACGCCCATACCAAGCAGAAAAACAAGGTAGAGCAGCACAAAGATACCGCCCCCGTTCTGCCCCGCCACATACGGAAATCTCCATACATTTCCAATTCCGATTGCACAGCCCGCGCTAACCAGAATAAATCCTAATCTTGACTGAAAACCCTCTCTCTTCATAAGTAACCCTCAACCCTTAAAATTGTACTTCTCTCATTTATTTAAATATCTTAATATTGCCGATTGTCGGCAGCAGCTTTCTCGTTCCTTTTGCCGCAGATACGATTCCCATAATCGCAAGAATCAGAAATGCAAAGTCTGCAATGTCAATTGCCCATGACAGTGCTCCTCCGACAAATATCACGTGATCCGCAATTCTTTCAATCAAATTAAATACCGTCTCAATGACAAACAACACTAACCCCTGATTCACATGCTGTTTTACATAATCGGAGTTTTTATCCCCCGCAATGGCCGGTATCAGCACCAGGATTCCCAGATACGAAAGAACCCCCATCACTTTATTCGCCCGGACCTCCCCCTGCGGAAAATAATCCGGATCGTAATCATAAGCGGTATTCTGCTCATAGCCGTAGCCCTGCTGGCTGTATGTATACTGCCCTCCATAGCTCTGATTATTCTGAGCATTCTCCTGACCATACGTCTGTCCATGATACATATCCTGACGCTCAAATCCCTGCCCGCTATATGTATCCTGTTCCTCATATAAATTCTTCGGCTCCGGTGTATCAAACGCCCCCGGAATCACAGCCCCGCACTGAGGGCAGATGCCGATTCCGTCTTCTACCTGTGCCCCGCACTTTACACAATAAGTCATCCCATGCTCCTCCTATCCCAGATTGCGAACCTTGAAATCCCGGCTCGCTTCTCTCTGCTGATCTTTTTTCGCGATATCCTGCCTTTTATCGTATAACTTCTTACCTTTTGCAAGACCGATTTCTACTTTTACCAAGCTTCCTTTAAAATATACCTTTAACGGTACAATTGCAATACCCTTTTCTTTCGTTTTTCCCAAAAGCTTATTAATCTCTGCTCTGTGAAGCAAAAGCTTCCGCGGCCTTAACGGGTCCTTATTAAAAATATTCCCTTTCTCATAGGGACTGATATGCATACCATAAATATACACTTCGCCGTTTTCAATCCGGACAAACGCCTCTTTGATACTGCACTTTCCCATCCGCAGGGACTTTACCTCCGTCCCTGCAAGAGAAATACCCGTCTCATAATTATCGAGTATAAAGTAATCGTGATATGCCTTCTTGTTATTGGCAATCATCTTTCCATTACTCTTCGCCATCTTCCATGTCTCCTTCATCTGCCATCTCAAAATCTATGGTTCTTGTCAGCGAATCTGCTCCTATTACCCTTACATACACCGTCTGTCCCAGCTTGTAGACCTTCCCTGTATGAGAGCCTGCCATTTCATACCGGTCGTCATAGTAATCATAGTGGTCATCCAGCATATTCGCCACATGCACCATACCTTCGATTGTATTGGGAAGTTCCACATAAATCCCCCAGCCGGTAATGCCGGAAATCACGCCTTCATACACCTTTCCAATCCGACGGGACATATACTCGGCCTTCTTAAGCTTAATCGTCTCCCGCTCGGCCTCCTCCGCCCGGCGCTCCGTATCGCTTGCCTGCTTCGTTACATTGTCCAGAATATTCCGGTAGTGCTGAATCTTCTCTTCATTCATCCGGCCCCTCAAATGATCCTTGATAATCCGGTGAATCTGCAAATCCGGATACCGTCTGATCGGTGAAGTGAAATGTGTGTAATATTTAGCTGCCAGTCCAAAATGTCCCGCGTTATCCGGCGCATACTGCGCCCTCCTCATAGAGCGGAGCGCCAGCCTGCTAATCAATGTCTCCTGAGGCGTTCCTTCGATTTGCGCCAGGAGCTTCTGTATCTCTCCCGGTCTCACTTCATCGCCGCCAAGATGCATGGTATATCCAAAATTATAAATAAACGCCGCCAGTTTCTTCAACTTATCCTCATCCGGCGACTCATGAACCCGGTAAACAAAAGGAAGCTCCAGCCAATAGTATTCCTCTGCCACTGTCTCATTGGCAAGAAGCATAAAATCTTCAATGATCTTCGTCGCCACATTCCGGTCATATGCTTTAATTTCTATCGGCGTTCCGTTTTCATCCAACACCAGCTTGCTTTCCGGAAAATCAAAGTCAATCGAGCCCCTTTTATGTCTCCTTTTCCGTAAAATTCCCGACAATTCCTCCATTAGTTCAAACATAGGAACCAAATCTTCATACCTGTGGATTTCCTCTCCGTCTCTGTCTGTCAGAATCTTTTTCACACTGGTATAGGACATCCGCTCATCCACCCGAATCACCGTCTCACAAATCTCATGTCCGGCTACCGCGCCTTTTGAATCCAATGTCATAATACAGCTAAGCGCTAAGCGATCTTCTCCCGCATTCAAAGAACAAATGCCGTTTGACAGCTTATGGGGCAGCATAGGGATTACCCTGTCCGCCAGATACACGCTGGTCCCCCGCTCCAGCGCTTCCCTGTCAAGGGCGCTCCGTTCCTGCACATAATTCGTAACATCCGCAATATGCACTCCTAATACATACCCTTTACCGTCTTCGGTTCTTGTAATCGAAATCGCGTCATCCAGATCCTTCGCATCCTCCCCGTCAATCGTAACCATCGTCCAGTCCCGGATATCCTTCCGTCCCATCCTGTCGGCCTCGCTGACAAAGTCCGGCACACGCTCTGCCTGATTCATTACACGCTCTGGAAACTCCATCGGTAAATCATAATCCTTAATAATTGAGAGAATATCCACTCCCGGGTCATTCACATGTCCCAGAATCTCCACAATCCGGCCTTCCGGCTTCTCTTTATCCGTCCCATAAGATATAAGCTCCACAACGACCTTATGTCCGTCCACCGCTCCCTTTGCCCGCTCCATCGGAACAAAAATATCCTGTAAAACCCTCTGATTATCGGGAATCACAAAACCATAATTCTTATTCCCACGTATGTGAAACAGCCCTACTACTCTCGTAATTCCATGAGACACAATCCGCATAATCCGGCCTTCCCTGCGTTTGCCCGAGGCAATTCCAGTGACGGTAACTTCAACCGTATCTCCCTGAAATGCTCCGTTCACCCCTTCTTCCGGGATGAAGATATCCTCCTTCTCTCCTTCCACCGACACAAAACCAAATCCCTTGGGATGGGCCTGGTAAATTCCGGTAATTGTAGAAGCTTCCCCCTTCATATATTTGCCCTTCTTTGTCAGATGTATTCTGCCTTCCGCCTCAAGAACATCGAGAATACTTTTTAGTTCATTCCTCTCATCCTTTGGAACCTGCAGCAAAATGGCAAGTTCCTTAAGCTTCATAGGCACATACAATTCATCGCACATCAATTCATAAATTATCTTCTTTCGCTTTTCAAATGCATCATCCATTCCGCCGCCTCCTTTGCGTTAAAAAGGACACCCTTACTACAAGAGTGTCCCCATCATCATCCAAATCATTCCCTTATGCAAACACCTTCAGGTTCAATACCAAGGCAAGTACAATAAATAGCACCGCCAACACTCTGGTAATCTTCACCAGTGTCCCTTCCATGGAGCGGCTTTTGTTCTGGCTCCAGAATGTGTCGCCCATACCGCCGATTGTTCCGAGTCCTGCGGACTTACCTTCCTGTAATAATACAATTACTGTTAACGCTATACAATCTAACGCAAAAATAACCATCAATACCATCTTTAATGTTTCCACGATTCACACCTCCTGCGGATTAAACATGTATATTCTACCACAGGAGGCCTAAGATGGCAAGCAAATTCTACCCGGACTGCTGAACTATTATGAACTTACATGCCATACACTGCCGCTCTACCCAGCTTCTCTTCTATACGTAAAAGCTGGTTATATTTCTCTACCCGCTCTGAGCGGCATGGAGCGCCTGTCTTAATCTGACCGGTATTAAATGCGACTGCAATATCTGCAATCATAGTATCTGCCGTTTCTCCGGAACGATGGGATATTACGGCATGGTAACCGGCAGTCTTCGCCATTTCGACAGCCTCGAAAGCTTCGCTTAAAGTTCCGATTTGATTAACTTTAACAAGAATAGCATTGGCAACGCCTTTTTCAATCCCCTTCTTTAACCGTTTTGTATTGGTTACAAACAAATCGTCTCCCACCAGCTGGATGTCCTGTCCCAGTCTGGTTGTCAGAAGCTCCCAGCCGTCCCAGTCCTCCTCGTCCAGAGGATCTTCAATGGATACAATCGGAAATTTCTCCGCCAGTTCTTCATAATATTCAATCAACTCTTCTGCAGAACGGACCACCTGGCATCCATGCATCCTGCTTTCTCCTTCAAATACATATTTTTTTAACTTTTCATCATATAATTCGGATGCCGCCACATCCAGAGCGATGACCATGTCGGTTCCCGGCTCATAGCCTGCCATCTTTACTGCGTCTACAATAAATTTCAACACAGCTTCTGCATCTGGAAGATTCGGAGCAAAGCCGCCCTCATCGCCCACCGCCGTACTGTGTCCCTGACTCTTCAAACGTCCTTTCAATGCATGGTATACTTCCGCACACATACGAAGCCCCTCTTTAAAACAGCAGGCTCCCGTCGGCATAATCATAAATTCCTGAATATCAATGGTATTATCTGCATGTCTTCCCCCATTCATAATATTCATCATCGGAATCGGCATTCGCCCTGTATTCACGCCTCCCAGATAAGAATACAGCGGAATCCCAAGAGCTTTTGCGGCCGCTCTCGCCACCGCCATAGAAACACCAAGGATTGCATTGGCTCCCAGATTCTTTTTATTTTCACTTCCATCCAATCGAATCAATACATCGTCCACTGTTCTCTGCTCAAACACATTCATGCCGATGATTTCAGGGGCAATCTTTGCGTTGACATGATCCACTGCCGTCTCCACTCCCAGTCCGTTATATCGTTTATTCCGGTCACGCAGCTCCACCGCCTCAAACTGCCCGGTAGACGCTCCCGACGGAACGCTTGCCCGTCCCGTAACCCTTTCTCCTGCCAGTACTTCTACCTCTATCGTCGGATTCCCTCGGGAATCAAGAATTTCTCTCGCGTATACATCTGTAATCGGCATAAATCCATACATAAAAATAATACCTCCCTTTACAGGAGGTATTATTGCCAAAAAACATTTCTTCATTCTATCCGAAAACTCACTTCAACTGGAAAATGTTACTGTTTCACTATGCTCGGTATATTTTATCCAATCACTAATCCTTCTTCCCGAATCACAGTAATCACCTGCTCTACATACTTCT
>CAOKJI010000108.1 GCA_948468495.1 uncultured Dorea sp.
TCACTTTATAGAATCCAAGATCTTTTGTATGACTTACCTCTCCTGTCTCACCGCAACGTTTCAAATGTGCCTCAATGGCATGTTTTCCAGCATCAAAGGCATATTTCTTACTGGCCGGATTATCTGCTGTAGACGCCTTATGAACGCGCCAGTGATAGAGTATTCTGGGAATATGTACAATCCCTTCCGCCTGCTCTGTACACCTTAAAATTAAATCGTAATCCTGCGCGCCGTTATATGCCCCGTCAAAACCGCCGATACGGTTTATCAGACTTTTAGAAGCCACAAAAAAATGTGTAATATAATTATTGGATCGCAGCAAATCCTTATTAAAATCCGGCTTCATATGAGGCTGAAAATGCTCGGATAAATCTGTACTCACCTTATCTTCATCAGAATAAAGCACTTCCGGCCTGCCGTATTCATTCAACGCCTTTACCACCTCATAAAGCGCGTCAGGCGTAAGCAAATCGTCATGATCCAGAAGACCCACGTACTCTCCCCTTGCAATTTGCAGGGCTGCATTGGTGTTCTGCGCAATTCCCTCATTCTCCGGCACGCATACTACCCGAATCCGCTTATCTTTGCTCTTTGCAATCTCTAAAATAGCAGACACCTGTTCATTCGACGGATTCGCGTTAGCAATACACAATTCCCAATTGCTGTAAGTCTGTTTTCTCACAGACTGAATCATCTGTTTCAGAAATTCATCCGGCGTGTTATACACCGGCACGAGAATACTGATTAAGGGCATATCAGAAAAGATCCTCTCCCTCTGCTTCTGCAGCTCCCCGGACGAAGGCTTATGGTTCTGATACCATTCTTCATAATTCACATCGTCAGTCTGAAACCGCTCTGTCAGACGTATCCAGAATTCCTTCGGCCCGAAATGATTCAGGTAAAGCAAACCCTTTTTTATATTATAGGGCGACAGCTTTTTTATGATTTTCACCCAGCTAATCTTATAAGTATCCATTCTTTCTCCTGTATAAATGTGTCTAAAACTTAAACGTATCCTTCCATCCCGCCCATTTCTGATCTTTGTCGCTTAAATTCAGCGCCGTTCCATCCTCAAACCGGTAACCTTCTGCCAATGCGTTTCCTTTGTATTCGCCAATCACGCCTGGCCACGAAATTCCTATTTCCGGATCATTCCATGCAAGGCCGCCTTCATCTCCTGGATGATAAAAATCCGTACATTTATAACAAAATTCTGCCACATCACTTAAGACAAGAAATCCATGCGCAAATCCTTTTGAAATATAGAACTGTTTCTTATTTTCTTCCGTAAGTTCAATGCCAAACCACTTACCGTATGTACTGCTGTTTTTCCGAAGGTCAACCGCCACGTCAAAAACAGCGCCTTTAATCACTCTTACCAGCTTACCCTGCGGAAATTCCTTCTGAAAATGAAGTCCCCTGAGCACTCCTTTGGTGGAACAGGATTGATTGTCCTGTACGAATACCATATTAAGGCCTGCTTCTTCCATATCTCTCTGATTATAGGTCTCCATAAAATATCCCCTGGCGTCGCCATGGACTGCCGGTTCAATTACACAAAGACCTTCGATTCCACCTGCATTTTTTTCCACCTTAATCTGTCCCATGCTTCCTGTCCTCCTAAATACACGATATCATTGATACATCCTTTATCCCAAGAAGGTACCAGGTGAAACTGATACCTTCTTAAGACTCTCTGCCAGTACATCATTCAATAAATCCCATGCGCAGACAAATATTCATACACAACAATTTAGAACTCAATCTCCCGGATATATCTCGCCAGCGCATCCTGCCAGGTTGGCAGCGGCTCGAATCCATTTGCCTTTAATTTGCTCTTATCCAGACGGCTGTTAAACGGTCTTGCCGCCTTCGATACGCCGTATTCTGCCGTCGTTACCGGAACAACGCTCAAACGATCCTCTCCGTATTCCGAACGTCCAAGCTCCGTTGCCTGCCGGAAAATCTCTTTTGTAAAATCATACCAGCTGATATATCCGCCTTCATTGGTAGCATGGTAATAGCCGTACTTATCCGTAAGTATCATGTCCACCAGAAGCCTGGCCAAATCAAAGGTGTAGGTCGGCGTACCAATCTGGTCATTTACAACTGTAATTCTATCATGTGTTTTTCCCAGATTCAACATGGTTTTGATAAAGTTCTTTCCGTTCTTTCCGAATACCCACGCAATCCGGACAATGAAATATTTATCCAGAAGCTCGGACACTGCCAGTTCTCCCAGAAGCTTCGTCTCCCCATAAACATTCAAAGGCGCATAATCTTTACAATCCGGCAGCCAGGGTTCCTCTCCCTGTCCGTCAAATACATAATCGGTACTCAGATAGACCATCTTACAATCTAACTCTTTGCATATCTTTGCTATATTCCTGGTTCCGTCGGTATTAATCGCTTTCACAAGCTCTTTCTTGTCCTCATCTTCCGCAGCGTCCACCGCCGTCCATGCAGCGCAGTGCACCACCACGTCGGGAGCTGCCTCTTTCATAACCCGTTCTACGGACTCTGCGTCTGTAACATCCAACGGTATATAGGGAGCCTTTGTAACAGCAGTTCCATCCTGAATCCCGCCGTATACTTCTTCGATACCAGTCCCTATACCTTCATAGCCCCGCTTTGCCAGTTCGTTCATCACATCGTGGCCAAGCTGGCCGCTGACGCCTGTCACTAATACCTTCATCTGTTTAACCTCCATTAATAGAATCCCCTCGTCTAATCCAAAGCTGTGGAAATTACTCTTTTCCCTGTTAGCGGTTTCCATACATCTTTTCGTAATAATTCTGATACTCGCCGGAAATAATGGTCTCCCACCACTCTTTATTGTCCAGATACCACTGAATCGTCTTCACAATTCCGTCTTTAAACATCGTCTCCGGAAGCCAGCCAAGCTCATTATGAATCTTGGTAGGATCAATCGCATAGCGCATATCATGTCCTTTGCGGTCTGTCACATAAGTAATCAGACTCTCCGGTTTGCCAAGCTCCTTACAGATAATCTTAACAATATCAATGTTCTTCATCTCATTATGGCCGCCAATATTATATATTTCACCAACGCGCCCATTATGAATAATTAAATCAATTGCCTTGCAGTGATCTTCCACATACAACCAGTCCCGCACATTCTCTCCTTTGCCATATACCGGAAGCGGTTTGTCATTCAGTGCATTGGCAATCATAAGAGGAATCAGCTTCTCTGGGAAATGATATGGGCCATAATTGTTGGAACATCTGCTGATGGTTACCGGCAGGCCATAAGTTCTGTGATAAGCCAGCACCAGAAGATCCGCCGCTGCTTTCGACGAGCTGTAAGGGCTGCTGGTGTGAATCGGCGTCTCCTCGGTAAAGAACAAATCCGGTCTGTCCAGAGGCAAATCCCCATACACCTCGTCGGTAGACACCTGATGATAACGAGTAATACCATACTTCCTGCAGGCGTCCATAAGAACCGCCGTCCCCTTAATATTCGTATCTAAGAATACTTCCGGATTCTCAATCGAACGGTCTACATGGCTCTCCGCCGCAAAATTCACCACAATATCCGGCTTCTCTTCCTCAAATAACCGATATACCGCCTCCCTGTCTGTAATACTCTCCTTTACAAAACGGAAATTCGGATTGTCCATCACAGGCGCAAGGGTCGACAAATTCCCTGCGTAAGTCAGGCAGTCCAGACATACAATCCGGTAATCCGGATATTTATCTAACATGTGAAATACAAAATTACTTCCGATAAATCCGGCTCCGCCGGTTACAATAATTGTCATAAATTTCTCTCCTCTTTCTTCTTATCCTATTATTGACCGCAGTCATAACTATCCTGCACGGTCCTAATATAAGTTCTCCTGATATTTTCCGTCCAGAACATCCTTCAAATACTGTCCGTACTGATTCTTCTTCAGAAGCTCATACTCCTTCAGCACGTCGTCCTTCGTAATCCAGCCGTTTAAGTAGGCAATCTCTTCCAGACAGGCAATCTTACGATGCTGGTGAGTTTCCACCGTTTTCACAAAATTCGTCGCATCTACAAGACTCTCATGGGTTCCGGTATCCAGCCAGGTAAATCCCTGCCCTAAAAGCTCTACATTCAGCTTCCCTTTCTCCAGATAAATCCGGTTCAAATCCGTAATCTCTAATTCTCCTCTGGCGCTGGGCTGTAAGTTCTTGGCATAATCAATTACCTTATTATCATAAAAATACAAGCCTGTCACACAGTAGTTACTCTTCGGGTGAGCTGGCTTCTCCTCAATCGAAACTGCCTTTCCCGCATGATCAAATTCCACAATGCCAAACCGCTCCGGATCATCCACATAATATCCGAACACCGTCGCGCCATTGCCGGACTCCGCATTCCCAACCGCCGCCATCAGCCGCTTCTTCAAACCATGCCCGGCAAAGATATTGTCCCCCAGCACCATAGCCGCCGTATCATCGCCAATAAACTTCTCCCCGATAATAAACGCCTGGGCAAGCCCGTCCGGACTTGGCTGCACTTCATAAGACAAATTCACGCCAAACTGACTCCCGTCTCCCAGAAGCTCCTGAAACCTCGGCGTATCCTGCGGCGTAGAAATAATCAGAATATCGCGAATCCCAGCATTCATCAGCACAGACATGGGATAATAAATCATCGGCTTGTCATAAATCGGCAATAACTGTTTCGATGTTACCATGGTCAGCGGATATAAACGTGTTCCAGAGCCTCCCGCTAAAATAATTCCTTTCATTCGTAACCTCCATCATATGTTTTCTTTAGTATTTACAAATTTTCCATATTCAACACAGTTTCAAATTACTATAGACATTATAAAGGGAACTACGTCCTCCTTCAAGTTCTTTTGCGAAATATTTCCTTCTCCTACTCTATTTCGTAGATTCGGAAACCTTTCCATTCGTCCAGCAATTCCAGATTATACTCCTTTTCTTTCTGAGAATCAAACATTGTATTCGTAAAAATGTATTTTACGCCTAGCTTTTCCAAATCCTCTATGGTCATACTCATCCAAAAATTATCCGGACTCTTTTTATTCATCATAAATTCCGCTGGTCCATCATCTTTGATTAATATCTTGATATGCGCATACCGATTATAGATTTTTTCGTACTTTCCTTCCGGATCTAACTTGCGCCAGGTTTCCATCGCCGGATATACATTTGTCGAATTGAGCGTAGGCGCCCCGGTCACAATACTAATCTCTGTAAATGGAAATCCCAGTCCCTCTGAAATCCACAAAGCCTCCGGAGCTTCTGACTGAATCCTTTGAATCTTTTGCACAATCTCTAAATCATAGATGTTATCCACGCCCTGGCGTACCGGATTAACTAAAAGTCCGCTTACAAGCGCCAGCAGACAACACTCAGCTACAAATACATTCTGCGCCCGCTCTTTTGGAATGCGAAGCATCAGATAAAAAGCCGCTATAAATATAATCAGCGTAACTACAAACTCCGGTATGCCGAAAAACTCCTCATTCAGAATCATACCCACATACACCACGCCTGCGCCAAAAAGCGCCGCCAGAGGCAGAGAGATATGTCTCTTTAACTCCTTTTGCATCAATGCCATAGAACGGAATATCAGTATCAGGTTCGCCACCCCGATAATCTGCAAAGTCCTCAAATCCGTCGTATAACTCATCAACGTATATTTGGCAAGCATCTTTGGAAATCCTATCACCACCCATATTTCCAAAAAAATGCTGACTGGCAGCATAATACGCAGCAGTCTGTCCTTGTTCTTTTCTCTCCACATGACATAAACCGGTAAGATATAGCACATTGGAAAGAAAGCTGTAAACTGCGAGCTTTCGCATACATTTGTGCCGATATATTCTCCATTCATCGCGTACCAGATATTTGATACATAATTACAAGTTTCCTGCCTGATGGTCCCTCCGGTTTTAAACCGCTTACCGGGATAGGCAGTATTCATCATCGCCTCAATCGTATCGCCGGACTTTAACAAAATATATCCTGAGAGCAGCCCCAGAACCAGAATCCCTGCCAGAATCATCAGCCAGTCAGCCTTTCTCATCCTGCAATCCCTGATATTCTCCATAAACGCCCATATTCCCAGCCCAAGTAAAACATAAGCCAGCGGAATCATCCATGCAGGATACATCGTAAATACATATCCGCCTGCGCAAATAACAATGACCAGGATACAAATACCCCTAATCCAGTAACTCTCTGTCCTCATATACTTTACAAGCATAAGAATGGAAAGCTGGATATAAATCAACATTTCCACCAGACCGTTAACCGCGAACCACCATTGAACCACAGGAGCAAAAGCCATAAGCATTGCATATGCGCCCGCAAGCCTTTTTCTATTTTCCGTCAGCAGCATACCAAATTCAAAGGATACTAAAAACAGCCCGATAAATCTCCCGCACCAGAAAAAAGACAGAGCCTTTCCCGGAGACAAAAATAAGTATCCCCAGTGAAAGGGACGAAATAAAACCGCAATATCCCTTACTGGCTGTCCGTATTCCAGAAATACATCTGTCGCCGTTCCTCTGACCACGTGACTGAAGTAAGAAAAAGGCCCTGCTGCATCATAATATTGGGAAA
>CAOKJI010000109.1 GCA_948468495.1 uncultured Dorea sp.
CCGGGCGCAGATATCTCCGTCTCTGGTACTATTTCTCAGGGTTTCTGCCACATACTTTAGAACCTCATCACCGAATAGATGACCATACGTATCATTCGCCGTCTTAAAATGGTCCAAATCAAATACAAGAAGAATGTATTTCTGCTCCTCATCCTTCGCCAGTATCTCAGAAATCTGGGCTTTCGCCGCCTTGTGGTTCAAAAGACCCGTCAGGGAATCGTGGGCTGCCCTCAATTCCAGCCGGTTCATCTTCTCCATGTCGTCATGGATGTCCACAATCTTGCCAATCGCTCCCGTATATTCCGACGGTTCCGCCTCACTCCACATCGATCTTGCAATAACCTTACTCCATCTTCCCTGTCCGTTGATGTTCAGAAGATAAATTTCTTCCGTCATAGGCTCTTCACTGGTCGTTGCTTCCAGCTCTGCAAGAAGCTGCTCAAAATCATTCTTGTTAAATACCTCCGTACCGAATCTTGCTTCCCTGGGCGTTAATATCGTCTCCGGCATATCCAGATATTGGGCGCCCCACTCAGACAAAATCAGCATCTCCGGCGTCTTCGTATACTCAAACTGAATCTCATGGGATAGCGTTGCAAAGAACTGGTACTTCATCCGCTCATGCTCTAACAGCCTAAGTGAGTGCTCGGATACGCTCAGTTCTCCCCCTTCAAGCATCTGCTCCACCGTATCCATAATCTCTTCCTGAGAATCCCGGCCTTCCGACAGCTCTTTGAATTCCTGCTCCAGCGTTCCCTCAATATCCTTCAGGCATTCTAAAAGCAACGGATTAAAGGTTCCGCACTCCCCATTCAGTATCATATTCACTGCCTTTTCATGGGAAAACGCATCCTTGTAAGCCCGCTTACTGGTCAGCGCATCGTATACGTCCGCAAGGGCAACCACCTGCGCCACAATGGGAATCTCATCTCCCTTCAGGCCATCCGGGTAACCCCTTCCATCATACCGCTCATGATGCCATCGGCAAATCTGGTAGGCAATCCGAAGCAGAGGCATATCCTCCCGCATGGGAATCCCTTCCAGAATCTTAGCCCCTTCAGCCGAATGCGTCTTCATAATTGCAAATTCTTCGTTCGTCAGCCGCCCCGGTTTATTCAATATGGACTCCGGAATCACAATTTTGCCGATATCGTGAAGCGCCGACGCATTGCAGACTACCGGAATATCTCTTGAAGAAATATCATACTTATCCGTCTTCTCCAAAAGGCTCCTTAAGAACAGCTCCGTCAGAATCCGGATGTGCAGTACGTGAAGTCCGCTCTCTCCATTACGAAATTCAACAATATTGGAGAGGATTTCAATCATCAGCTTATTGCCCTTCTCCTTCTCCATAATCTGCTCAGTCACCATATGCTCTAATTCCTTCTGCTTGGCGAAGAGAATCAGCGTATTGACAACACGACGACGAACCGTCCGTTCATCGAACGGCCTGCTTATATAATCCTTTACTCCCAAATCATACGCCCTGTCCACATATGTCGGCACTGTTTCTGCAGAAATCATAATAACTGGAATACTCTTTATCCAACCATTCTTATTCATTGCAGCCAGCGTCTCAAACCCATCCATCACCGGCATCACAATATCCAGAAGCATCAGGGCTATCTCCTGCTCCTGATTATGCAGAATCGCACAGGCCTCCATTCCTTGTTCTGCTTCCAGAATCTCATATTCATCCGACAACATATCCGACAAAAGAGACCGGTTAATCTCCGAGTCGTCTACAATTAAAATCTTCTTCCTAATATTTCCACTTTCCTTTTGACTCATGATATTATGTCCTCCAAATTCCCTGCTATGCTTCTTTCAAATATTTTTTCAAAAGCATCATAAGTCTGTCTACATCAATCGGTTTTGCAATATGCTCATTCATACCTGACTCCCTGGACCGCTGAATATCTTCTGAAAATGCATCCGCAGTCATAGCAAAAATCGGAAGTCCTGCATCCGGCCGGTTAAGAGACCGGATTTCCTTAGACGCCTCATATCCCATCATAACCGGCATCCGAATATCCATTAGAATCGCATCATAAGTTCCTGGCTCAGAACTCTTAAACTTCTCTACACATATCTGGCCGTTCTCCGCCCAGTCTACTTCAAAGCCCGCTTCCGTAAGAATGTCTTCTGCAATCTCCCAATTGAGCTCATTATCTTCTGCGAGAAGAATCCGCATTCCGGTAAATATATGCTCATTCACCGATATCTCTTCCTCTTCTTCTACTTCGCCCTCAGCATACCGGCTAAGTCCCAGATAAAGATTAGACTTAAATAACGGTTTGGATATAAATCCATGAGCTCCCGCTTCTCTCGCTTCTTCCTCTATATCACTCCAGTCATAAGCAGAAATAATCAGTATCGGAACTGCCTCTCCTACAATCTTACGAATCTCTCTGGTAGTCTGAAGCCCGTCCATATCCGGCATCTTCCAGTCCAGAAGCACTATATGATAGTCATTACCCTTATGATGACACTCCCGGATCATCTCTACCGCTTCCCTGCCAGTCGTTGTCCAGTCAGGATTAACGCCAATTTTCTTTAACGCGTCTACCGCGCTCAGACATAGCTCTTCATTATTATCTACTACCAGCATCCGCCATGGCGGAAGCACCATATCTTCCTCCCGAACCGTAGCCTTCTCCAAATCAAGCGTCACATGAAATTCACTGCCCTTACCCGGCTCGCTCTCAATCTCAATATTGCCGCCCATGATATCCACAATATACTTCGTAATCGCCATGCCAAGTCCGGTTCCTTCCGTCTTACTGACAAGGCTGGATTCCTCTCTGGAAAAAGTCTCGAATATCTTATCCTGAAATTCCTTCGTCATACCAATACCAGTATCTTTTACCCGAAAATGACACCGCACAAACCCTGGTTTATCCGGCAGAGACTCCTGGTTCAGATATACATTCACCCGTCCCCCTTCCGGAGTAAATTTCAGAGCGTTTGACAGCAGATTAATCAAAATCTGATTCAGGCGCACACTGTCGCAGTACACGTCTTCCGTATGAATCTCCTGAATAAATATATCAAAATGCTGGTCTTTCTCCCGAATCTGAGGCTGTACAATATTCACCAGGCTGTCCATCGTGTCTCTGAGAGAAACGACATCCATATTCAGCGACAACTTGCCGCTCTCAATCTTAGACATATCCAGCACGTCATTAATCAGGCCCAGAAGATGTTTGCTCGACAGCGTAATCTTCTTTAAACAATTCTCCACCCGCGCAGTATCATTGATATTCGTCATCGCAATGGCGGTCATACCCACAATCCCGTTCATCGGCGTACGAATATCATGACTCATATTAGATAAAAATTCACTCTTTGCCCGGTTAGCATGAACGGCCTCTCTCTCAGCCCGCTCCAAATTCTTTAACTGTTGCTGGGACATTCTGAAATACAGCATAAAGATAACTCCGACCGCAACCAGAATCACACCCACTGCCCTTATCATCATCGACTGTCTGTCGTCGCTTAACTGGGCGATAGCATCGTTCAGCGCTCCATGAGGCATAACCGATACCAGATACCATTCTGAGCCCGGTAGCGGGGAACAGTACTGCTGACTAAACTCCCCATTCGCCTTAACCACAGCTGAATAGATTTCCTGCTTCGCCATTGCTTCCTGCAGTTCTTTTGCATAGTCTTCCGGCGTTCTTCCCGCAAACTCTGAAAAAACTTCATTGATTCTGGTAAAATAATTATCCCTGTAAGCTGCGCCGCTTCTAACCACAAAGCTTCCGTCTTCACGGATAATATGAGAATAAGCTACCGCTCCGTCCTCGTCCAGAACCAGCGCCTCTTCAATATATGACATCAGAATACCCGCTACAATCGTTGTGCTCTGCCTGCCATCCTTCATTGGATATTCTACGTCCAAAGTCAGAAGAAAGACTTTATCACCATCTGGAAAATATCCGCTGGTCACGCTCTTATCTTTACTTCCTATAATATCTCTAAATTCATCCTCGTCATACAACTTCACCGGATCGCCATAAATTACTTCACATTCCCCATCTCTGGAATAGAGGGCAAGATATGAAAACTTACGCACACTCGCGCTTAATTCTAACTCTTCCAGCATCTCTTCTCCATAACTAACCGTCTCCGGCGGTGTCCTCTCCACAATCCCTTCAAGCTGTGTCATCTGAAGATTCAAAATCGCCGCGAACTTCTGTTGAAGCTGCCGGTTAAGTTCCGACATATAGATGGTTCCCACCTGACTGATGGCCTTCTGGCTCTTCTCGCCCATAACGTCACTCAACCATATAAATACTGCAATACACAAAGCCACCAGACAAACCAGGCTGGCAAACAAAAACTTCTTCGTTTGTCTAAACATATATCCTGCTCCCCTTCAAAATTTCAGATAATTCTTTCGTTAAACACTACTAAAGCGTGACAATAACAAATTTGCCACGCTTCTATTATAAACAATCTTTTAACTTAAATCAATTCATTTTCGGTATTCTGAGAGAACAACCTGCTATTTCTTATTTCTCCACTAACTCAAACTCCAGCTTTACCGGATTATGGTCGCTATAGGCAAAATCCGTATCAACATTCAATGCTTTCGCCTGAATATTATCTGATACAAGAAACCCATCCACAACCGTTGTATAATTCACACCTTTTGTATAGGGAATATCCGCGCCCCGGCAAGTAGGCGCTTCAAGTTCATTCTCCGCCTTCTGAATCCGAATCCCCTCTGCAATATCCGCTTCTGTCAGTACGGATACCCAGGATGGGAATTTCTGCTCCGAATCAAACCCTTCTGCCACTGCTTCGCCCAGCGCATGGTTAAAATCCCCGCCTACAATCACATAATTACCCGCCTGATACTCTTCTTCCATTACCGAGTTCAGCAGTTCAAGCTGCTTTGCACGAACCCTTCCGCCCTCGTCATAGGCCGACATATGACTGTTAATCAGCACCAGTTCCCGTCCATTTTCCACCGGAATACGCATAAGAGAAAAGCACCTGTCCAAATCCGTAAACTTGGTGATAAAGCTATTATCCACCGGATAGCTGCGACGCTCTGCTTCCTGTACTTTATAGCGGCTGAAATTCAGAAGTCCCGCCTGAACCGCCCCATGAGGGTCTGAAAACGGATAAAACAGATATGCGGAATGGAAATTATTCGCAAATATACTGCCATACTCAGGAAAAGCCTCCTTCAGTATCTCAGCCTGATTTACATGGTAACTTCTATCCGAATCTGTATCTACTTCCTGACACAGCATAAAGTCCGCGTCCAGGCTCTCTAGTTCCTGCACTGCACCCGCGGTATTCTGATTTACCGATTCTTTACTGATAGCTTTCCCATATTTCCCTGTGGTGGCAGTACCATCCTCCATCTCCCCGGTATCCATAAAGAAGCTGTAATCCGGTCCGTATGCCCCGAAACCGATATTATAAGTAACTGCCGTATAGGTTTCCCCCCTCTTCAAAACTTCCTTCTGATTATTCTCCGTTTCCAGCGTCAGATGATCCTCGATTCGGTAATAATGCGTCTGCATATACAAGATATAGCCGCCCACCGCCAGAATACACAACAGCAGGATTCCTGCCAGTATCCAGAGCAAAATCTTCACTGCCAAGCGCTTTGTTCCCTTTTCCCTTTTCATAACGTTTCCTTTCTCTTTTTTCATTACATTTCGCAGGTCAGCGCAGACAGCGCATGAACTATCACTCTTTCTCCTTAAAGCTATCTATTTATTATTATATTGAATCATTTTCCCCTTTACAATAGTATTAACAACTATTATATATGCTTTCAAAAGCCTATGCCCCCCGGACACCCCATTATGGCCATTCGGCTGTTTCACAAGGTACAAAAATGTATTCCTCTCTCTTTTTTCGCTGTAAAAAATGTTATATATTACACTTTTTCATTGTAATTTCTGTTTTTCTATCATATACTATGTCTATATGATATTATGGAGGTATGTTTATGTACCGGGCTGCGATAGAAAAACTTTACAGATGGAAAAAAAGTACACGCCGCAAACCAATGGTAATTGAAGGCGCAAGACAGGTAGGAAAGACCTGGCTGATGAAAGAATTTGGCAAGCAGGCTTATTCCGATACCGTTTATATCAATTTCGACTCCAATTCTGCAATGGCAGAACTATTTGCTTCTGATTTGAATACCGAACGCCTGATTCTGGGGATTGAACTGTATGTCGGAAGGAAAATTGATGCGGACAATACGCTGCTGATATTTGACGAAGTGCAGGAAGTGCCAAGGGCGCTTTCATCGCTCAAGTATTTCTACGAAAACGCGCCGCAGTATCATATTATCTGCGCTGGTTCTTTGCTGGGCATTGCCCTGCATGGCGGCACATCTTTTCCCGTAGGGAAGGTGGATTTTTTAAGCCTGCACCCGTTGTCATTCAAAGAGTTTTTAAGAGCGGTTGTGGGTGAGCCTTTCACTGAACTTATTGACAGACAGGATTATCCGATGATTACTTCTTTTAAGCAAACCTATATTGACGCGCTCAAGCAGTATTACTTTGTCGGCGGTATGCCTGAGGCAGTGCAGAGTTTTGCGGAAGAAAA
>CAOKJI010000110.1 GCA_948468495.1 uncultured Dorea sp.
TCATAGTCAAATCCCGCCCGTTTCTGCTCCTTCACTGGAATACAGCTATCCGGACAAACTGGAACGCAGAGCAGGCACTGTTTACATTTCTCTTCGATAAATTCAGGTTTGACGCTGCTCCATTCCCCCGTCAGAAATTCTCTGGAAGTTCCCGCTCCGGCAATGACCATACCTTCTGTCAAATCCTGCCATTTTGTTTTTAATCCTAATTTACTGATATCCGCCGCCATTAGCACACCTCCTCAAACGCCATCTCAAGAGCCTTCATATTGCCTTCGATTACTTCCGGCTTGCTGGCAAATTTGTGGTGGAAGGACGCTTTCATTTCCCTTAGGAATACGTCCCTTTCCATAATTCCCGCCACCTTTACGATTGCTGCCAAAAGGGGAGTATTGGGGAAATATTTCCCCAGAGCCGCCATGGATATTTTCCTCGCGTCAATCACATAGACGTCGCCCTGATAGCCTTTTAAATGCGGAAGTATCTCCTCTTTCGCGCGTTCTGTATTAATCAGAATCGCTCCGTCCTCCTTCAAGCCGCTGGTCACGTCAACCGTTTCCAGAAGAGACTCGTCCACTACTACCACATACTGCGGGTCATAGATATTGGAATGGGCCCGGATTACCGTATCGCTGATTCGATTGTAAGCCGTAATCGGCGCTCCCATCCGCTCCGGACCGTACTCCGGGAACCCTTGCACATACTTGCCCGTCTGAAAGGCCACGTCCGCTAAAAGCAGAGCGGCCGTCTTGGCGCCCTGGCCGCCCCGGCCATGCCATCTGATTTCTGTGTGTTTACTCATTTCCTTCGTCCTTTCTATGATGTTTTCGGTTCATCAAATTACAGCCAACAAGTTTTCCAAGAGCGTGTCCCCTGATTCATTCCTACAATCTCCACAGGGGGACGATATCTTGCAGAAAACAATTTGCGGGCATGCACCAGTACTCCATCTGGCCGGATGGAGCACTAGCGCTCTCTGAAACGCCAAAAAATCCGCCCCCGAAATAGGGACGGATAATTAGAATCTCCGCAACCACCCTGTTTTCTTACAAAACAAGTACGAATCAGGCGTACCAGCATACGCGGCTTCTGTAACGGGAAGCTCCCGTAAAAACTTAAAATCGTATACCCTCACGATTCTTCGGTCTCCATTCTCAGAGATGATTTTCAAAGCAAAGCTCCCGCTGCCTTCCACCGCCGGCAGCTCTCTGTAGGTGAGGTCTCTCCTTTTACTCCTTCTCTTCGGCGAATTTAACTTATAGAGTGTAATCTGTTTTTATTCGAGTACAATTTTATCTCATTTTCCGACAAACGTCAACACTTTTTTTAATATAAGTGAACCTGACTGCTCCCGCCATAATCACGAACGACAGAATCAGTCCCAGCGCCCATGCGCCAGTATCCGCGGTATCCTCTGTCTCAGCCGCTGCAGGCGTAATGGGGCGGAACACAGGCTGGTCATTCCCGCCTGAACTGATATTTCCAGCGGAACCGCCTTCTTCCGGCTGCGGGGTCTCTTCGGAGCCTCCCTCTGCTTCCGGTTTCGGATTCTCTCCAGAACCATCTTCTTCTCCCGGTTTCGGACTCTCTCCAGAACCATCTTCTTCTCCCGGTTTCGGACTCTCCCCAGAACCGTCTTCTTCTCCCGGTTTCGGATTCTCTCCAGAACCGTCTTCTTCTCCCGGTTTTGGATTCTCCCCGGAATTATCATCCCCTCCTGGTTTCTCTCCGTCTCCCGGCTTCTCTTCCTCTCCAGGTTTCTCTTCCTCTCCAGGTTTCTCCTCCGGGGGTAATTGCTCCCATTTTGCATAGATTCTCATGCTGCCATGAACGGTCAGTACCGGCTCTGCCGGTACCTCATTTCCGTCAACATTCCGGTACCATCCTTTGAAAAGATACCCTTCCCTTACCGGATCGCCGGGCAGCGTAAACTGGCTGCCGTCTGCCAGAAGGCGGCTCTTTGTATTGCCGTCTCCCGAATCAACTACAATGATAAATTTCTCAGCATCTCCTAATTTCACAATTCCGGTTCCGGAAAGAAATTGTGTCACCCGCTCCAGTTCGTCCTCCGGCACATCCTCCGGCAAAAGCAGAAGTCCGTCTACTACCAAAGACGCGTCTACTTTCAGATATGTCTCTAAGGTCTCCTTCGTCACATGAGTCTTCGCATCTACGACAGCGCCCTCTGCTACCGTCAGACTGCCGCCGGACGGAATTTCCAGCACAGTATCCCACTGGCCGCTTACCGTTTTCTCTCCCAGCGTCAGGGTCTTCCCGGTCTCTAATACAGTCGTTCCTTCAGCCAGATACTTCAAAAGGCCCGTATCCCGTTCATTCACAAACCCGTTGATACTTCCGGTATTCTGAATAACGCCGTTATATGGCTCCCCTGCGTAATTAACCCGGACGTTTGTAAAGGTTCCTTCTATATTAATTGTTCCGCTGTTTTCCAACAGCGTGGCGTTAAATACCACGCCTCCCGGCATTACGTTTATCTCGCCGTAATTTTTCATAACAACGTTATGACCGCCGTTCGCTCCATTGCCGTCAAAGTTATACAGAGTTCCTCCGTCTGCAATATTCAGCGTGCCGTAATTGATGAACGTACCTGCCTGCGTTCCGGAATAACTGTTGCGCAGCATACCTTTGTCTGGAATCTCCGCCGTTACCCCTTCCGGAATGGTAAGCGTGCTGCCGCCATATCCGATATAAATCTGCTCATTAGCCCCCTGCGGGAACCGGATATATTCATTCCAGGTAACATTACCCCAGACGCTCCCATTGCCCACAGAGATAACCTCGTCCGACGCCTCGTCATATACGCAGCTGGCATATTGGATATTATCCCCCTGCTGAATAAGGTAATTATACGCTCCCCCGCAGTAGATTACCGCGCTGTCTGTTAATTTTACCGCATTAGGGTCTGGATAGATATCGTAGCTGTCCGTAGATTTCACATACAACGAACCGCCGCTGACCGTAAAGCAGCCTGCATTTCCGGCTGAAACAGGAATAGCTTTGCCAGTTGCCGTTACTTCACTGTTTTCAAGCCGCACATCTCCTTTCGAAGAGATTGAGGCCCCTATCTTATTTATCGCTGTTACGCGGCTATTCTTTATGATTACATCACCGCCAATGTTATTGACACAGATTGCTGAACTGCTTATAGCCGCCGAATCGCTGCTTTTTACAACCGCCCGGGCTCCGTTTTGAATGACAATATCACTGTACTCCGAAATAATTCCGGAAGCAAAGCCATAAGTAATTGTCACATCGGCGCCGTCTATCTCAATCCCGCCGTCCGCATAGATTCCCTGCCGTTCGCTGTTGATTGTCAGCGAACCGGAACCCCCAATCGTCAGACCGCGCTGCCCGGAATGGTTACTATCCGGCAGAAAAATTCCGGCTCCGGAAGCCGTAATCCGGTTATCTCCCTCCAACACCAGTTCAAAAGGCACCGGCATCCAGATTCCGCTTCCGTAATTCTCGTTCGGCAAAACAGTGTTATTCTGTATTACAGCATCCCGCAGAGTCAGTTTGCCGCTGACTACCTTGCCAGTCTCGTCCTTCTGAGGCGTCCAGATAATCTTTCCGCCGCCCGCCGTATAGACGGTCTCCTCTTCGGGAAGCTCCGTTTGCCCGGGCAGCGAAGGATCGTATTTCGACTCATTAAAAATAAACCCACCGGATTTGTCTCCGCCGTCCGCCGGTTCCTCTGCATATACAGGGAAAGACAGAAGCCAGAACAGCGCTCCTGCAAAAATTAAGAAAAAATAGTATCGGCATTTCTTTTTTGACATTTCTTTCTCCTCCTTGTCAAAAACCCCGTCTGCTTTAAAATCGCAACTCCCCGTTTCAAGTATACAAAAAATCCGGCGGATTTCCATATCTGTGGCACGAACGGCATAAATTCGTCACGAATGGCATCACTCATGATTGGAAATTTTATGGTACAATAGATGATATCTTGTTATATGGAGGTTTTTACCCATGCGAATTGCCGTTGTAGATGATACTGCGTCCGATCGGGAGCTTCTGCGGAAACGTTTGAACACCCAGCTGAACCGCTTTCTTCTTCCCGCTGAAATCATAGAATTTGACTCCGGCGCATCCTTTTTATGCGCCGCCGAAAAGAGACGATTTGACCTGGTCTTTCTGGATATCTATATGGAACAGGACCATGGAGTGGATACCGCCCGGTCCCTTCGCCAGTTTGATACCGACTGTCTTCTCGTATTTACCACAGTCTCTGCGGATCATGCCCTGGATGGATTTCGCGTCCGGGCGCTGCAGTATTTTGTAAAACCCTATACCGAAAAGGATCTGGCCGCTTTATTTAACGAGATCATAAAACGGCTTCCTGCCTCAGAACCATACATGGAAGTGAATACGGCAGGGGGCGCTACCCGCCTGAAACTGCGTGAAATTCTCTATGCCGAACATTATCAGCACCAAATCCACATCCATACAGAGGACGGCCGCAGGCTCATTACCCGCCGTACTTTCCGCGAATTTGCCGAAAGCATAGGGGATGAACGCTTCTTTCTGTGCGGCCGCGGCCTCATTGTAAATCTGGATTACGCCGCGGATTTTGACGGTACAGATTTCATTCTAAAGAATGGAAAAAGACTTCCGGTCAGCCGCAGTCTCCGAAAGGACGCCCGGCTGGCTTTCGGAGATTTCCTGTTCAGAAAGGAGCCTGAGCTATGATAGATTTTATTTGTCCCGCATTGGAATTTCTCATCTTTATTCCCGGCCTGCTGGCCGCCTACCTTCCTATGAAACGGCATCTCAGAGTACGTCCCCGGACATTAATTGTGCTGGCGGCAGTACTGACGCTTTTCCTCTGCCTTGCCGGAGGCGCATTATGCTTTTTCCTGTCTGTCGGAACGCTTTGGCTCTTTTTCCCTGCCTCTGTCTGCGCGGGCCTGTTTTATATTTATACTTTAGAAGTGACGCCATGGAAATCCGTCAGCGTCTTTCTCGCTGTCTGCGGGAGCTTCTCCTGCCTGGGAAACATTGCCAATGCTATTGACAAGCTCCTCTGCCCAGCGTCCTCCCTGCCCTCGCTTTCCCTGCGCGCCGCGTTATTCTATAATTTGATGTGCTGGACGGCGACCCTCCTGCTCTGGTATCCTTCCGCCCATTCATCCAGATCGCTGCTGGAAGAAGACGCCTTTACCCAGTCCTGGTATGTGTTCTGGCTCCTGCCCGCTTTATTTATCGGTCTGAACCTGTTTTTACATCCCTTCCCAAAGCTTTTGCAGCAGAAAGCTCTGATTCGGATGTACGTCATCATCATCCTGTCGCTCCTGCTATTGCTCCTGCTTTTTTACGGGATGTTCTATCTGATTGCAGTCAGCCTGGCCCGCAATAACAGACTTCTCCAGGAAAATCAATTTCTCGCCATGCAGCAGGCAAGATATGAAAGTTTGTGCACAGCCATTACAGAAACCCGGGAAGCCAGACACGATATGCGCCATCACTTCCATGTGCTGCAGGGACTTGCCGCAAATCAGGAATGGGACGGCTTAACAGAGTATCTTACCAGAGCATCCGGAAGAATCCCGGATGCTGAGCTGCATCTGTGCGAAAATACTGCCGCTGACGCAGTAGCTGCGCACTATGGACTGCAGTTCGGCAAATATAACATCCCGTTTTCCTTCCGGCTTGACCTGCCCTCTAAGCTTCCGGTCCCGGAAATTGATTTATGCTTAACACTGTCCAACCTCCTGGAAAACGCGCTGGAAGCAAGCCTCAAGACAGATTCAGCCAAACGGAATATCCGGGTTCAGGCATATCTTCATTCCGACTGCATGGTTCTTCTTACTGTGGAAAATGCATTTGACGGAAAACTGAACGAAAAAAACGGCGAGTACCAGTCCTCCAAGCCCAGAGGCGGTATTGGCTTACAGTCGGTCCGCCATATTGCAGAAAAGAACGGAGGTTACAGCCGGTTTCTCTATGAAAACGGAACCTTCTGCGCCAACGTTATGCTGCGGCCAGAGAAATAGCTTGCTTATTCTCTCCGCTTCGGTTATCATGATATGGAGAAGAAAAGGAGGTCATATTATGAAGCTGGAGGGGAAATCCCTGAAAGGCGATTTTTTCAAGTTTATCATACCGTCCATTACAGCGCAGTGGGTTTTCGCTCTCTACACGATGGTGGATGGTATTTTTGTGGCCAGAGGCGTATCTGAGATTGCCCTGACCGCAGTCAACATTTCCATGCCCTATATTATGGCGCTGTACGCAGTGTCTATTCTATTTGCGGTGGGTACTTCTACGATTGTGGCGATTATGCTGGAAGAAAAACGGATACAAAAGGCGAACGAGGTATTTACCCAGAATATTTTCCTGCTGACGCTTTTTTCGGTAATCATTACCATTCTGGTATTGCTGAACTTAAAGCCGTTAGCCCTGTTCTTAGGCGCTACGGATGTGAATATGGAGTATGTGCTGGATTATCTGGGCTCGATTGCCCCATTTTCCGGTCTGTTTATCTTATCCTATTCTTTTGAGACCATCATTAAGACCGACGGTTATCCTAAGATGGCTACAATCATTGTAACTGCCGGTT
>CAOKJI010000111.1 GCA_948468495.1 uncultured Dorea sp.
CCCTCTCTCCATCCAGTTCCAACATATATGGACACCACTCCGATTCCTACATAGCTTTCCCCTTAACCAGAGGTTCCATATGTCTGAAACCTTAATATTATCTTATCCGTAAGATGGTTTTTATTCAGCC
Source organism: uncultured Dorea sp. (assembly GCA_948468495.1). The sequence continues at coordinate 131 of CAOKJI010000111.1, forward strand.
ATTCAAGTACAGGCGGCGTCAAATCTCCAACCGTAGCCCTCTGCCGCCTAACCTTGTCAATAAACGGCTTTATCTCTGGATTAGATGTAAAATCTAACCCGTCCACAATCCGCCTCCCCCTCTCAACATTCGCAGAAAATGTGTCCAAAGCCTTTGACGATGTGGGCATATTTATCTTTGCACTGGTCAGAGATGCAAGAAGCTCCTCCACCTCTCTTTTATTGCCAAGCAATCCTTTGAGAGAAGCCAGGGATTCTATGACTGAACTGCATTTCTCATTCGCCTCTTCCCTCCAGGCATTCGCCAACGAATTTCTGCACAGCTCAATCGCGTTTTTTAAAGCTGTCACCGTATTGACATCTAAACTATGGTCATAGGTTTTCTGTCCACAGCTATCCACAGCCGTCTGAAGCGAATCTCTAATCTCCTTAGAAACCACCCCTGTAGCAAAATTCCTTTCACCAAATGCCTGAATCAGATTTAAAAGCTGTTCCAACTGCGTAATAGATACATTTAGCGACAGAATTTGATTCTTAAAATTTTTAGCCGCCTGCTTATCAATCGTATGGTTGACAGAATCCATTATCACACTATTCACCGACTGCAAAGTCTTTAAAATCATTCTGCCACCTCCATCTCTTCTATACGATTGCTTAACTCTTCCAGTTTCTCGCACGCCGCCTCAAGAATCAGAGAATCTACCTGCTCCACATCCCCAAGCATTTTACTATGTATCTCTCCAAGCTTCGCTGCAAAAGATTCTACATTAGTCAGCACATCAATAATGCTCTGCAGTTCTTCCAAAGGTCTTTGTGAGAAAAATTGCAAAAGCTGTATCTCATCTGCACTCTTCAATGCTTCTTTCAATTTCGTATAATATCCGATTGCCAATTTGGCCTGTTCCTGCGGCTCCCCGTCAAATTTCATTTTCAGCCCCGTGGCGTAGGACTCATGAGCACTATTGCACCTTACATAAAACTTCTGAATCTCTGCAACCACATTCATATAATCCTCCTCGGAGGGATTGTTTCCTATCAACTCTTCAAAACACTTAAGGGCGGCTTTCGTAAGCCTTTTTTCTCCCTCTATCACCGCATGAATCCTTGTATACAACGATTTGAGATAAGTCCGGACATTCTCATACTGCATGGAATCGCAGGCCATCAGTTCATCTCTGATATCCCAATTCTTCCCCTTTAAATGGGCAACAGAATTCAACAGCTCTCTTGTCCGGTAAAAGGGAACCTTGCCTGCTGTGCCCTCTCCTACAATTCCCATAATCGTATTACTTCCGGAACTCAGATAACCGTTAATCAATGTCTTTACCGATGTTTGATTGGACAGAAACTTCATGACATCGTTCCAATCCGAATTCAGCTTTTCATCAGTCCTGCCATTGGCCTTTTTAATCACCAACTGCCTGAGCAGCTCATCCTCCGGCAAATCCTCCAGTTTTTCACTATACAACAATCTCTGAAGATACTCCGCCGCCAGACACCATGTAATAATCGGATGCTCTGTGGTTCCCACTGTCTTTCCAAACAGCCTGTCAATAAAAGTCTGCTTGTTTTTCTCCAACCAGTTAATCAAAACCATCTGATAATAAGCCGCATCCTCAAAACTCCAGTTTTTATAAAAATCAAACAGTGTAAGCCCCATAAGCACATTTCTGCTCTCAGAGCTTCTCACCATAATTACAATGGCCTTACTCTTATCCGTATCGAGCCTGGAATCTTCAATATCGACAAAGTTGCCGTTTCTATAACGTTTTGTTACCAAATCTCCGGGAAATCCCTCATCCTGCCATGCAATAGCCTGAATCACAAAATCCGCTACCCATTTATTATAATCCGAAGCATACTCCAATGTCTTTTTTTCTTCAAACCAGGATTCTATATCCTGTCTTTTCCGCTGAAACGAAATCTCCTCTTTTGTAAGTTTAGGAGCCCGGGACTCATCTGCTGCCCTCTCCAAATCGCCTGCCCCTTTCAGGCGCTCATCGGGGGCACCTCCTTGAGACCCGCTGCTTACTCCACGGAATTCACCCAGACCAATATCCTGTAAAAATCTTTTACTGATTCCGCCAATGGAATCCTCCCTGGCCTCTGTCGTGCCATCCCCCCATATGCTGAACAAGACCTTTAACCGCTGCTTCTCCCCGTCCGTATAAGAAGAACCCTCTACACTGTCCGCATAAGGCGGCTGAAGCGTAACAGCCGCTATATAGGAGGGCAGCTCCGGAAATCTCCATCCATCTCTATATTCCATTCCATCCGCAAAATGGGCAAAAAAGTGCTGAACAATATAAGTCAGGAAATTCCGCGGAGTCTTTATTTTCAATCTATCATATAAAGCCATCAGGCTTTTTCTGTTAAATGGGTACAAGGTATAGGGAACTCCGCCGATATCCACAGCATCCCACTGGAAATCAGGCTTATATTCCGCAACCGGCAACGTATCTCCCACCGCACTTCCCTGATACCAATCTTTCACAGCATCTGTTTCACAATAAACAGCGTTCAAATATCTGGCCGCCATTTCAAGAAGAAACGCCTCCCCGCCAAAAGACTGCTCCGTCACCTTTATCTGCTTTGTCACCCTGTCTTTAAAATTATCCCGGAAAGAATTGTAGTATCCATCCGTAATGCCAATCACAGACGTCACACTGCACAAATCGCTGTAATTCCCCCCGCTCTCAACAGAAAGAGCCGTAATAAGCTCACTTTCAACCATACTGAAGGACGTAAAGTCCTCAATAAAAATCGTAAGCCTTTTCCCCTCCTGATAAAGGGATTTCCTCAGATTCACAAACAAATCCCTGGCATTTTCACTGGTGATATTGGCACAACTCTGAATCACCCCCGATGTGAAGTGATTCAGATAATCCACCAACTTCTGAATCATTTTCTCATCTTCACGCAAATCATATAAATAAAAGCTCTTTACTTCTTCCGCTGATTCCTTTTTGACAGCGCGGGCCACCTCTATGGGAAAGGAAAAATCTGCCGCACTGAAAATCATGTCCGCCTCATCGGTGACAACAGACTTTGCGCCTGTGGTAATCCTCCGGTAGCACCTATCAACCGGGCCTTCCGGCCTCATCATATAATCCTGTACACGAGTGTCATGCAGAAATGCAGCAATATTCTTACAAGCAATAGCTTTGAACACCTTATTTGTGCTGTCCGTCAGAACCCTCTTTGCATATTCGCTGTAAATAGTTGTCTTTAACTCCTCCTCACTTTGGGATTCGGCCGCAGACACAAATTTTGTGAACTTTTCCTGGAGCTCTTTGTCCCGGACGATTCCCTCATCCAACATCTGCTGCACGGCCCCACGGACAGTATTGCCCAGTCTCCGAAGAAAAACAACTTTCTCTTTCTCCGGATTGTAATTGACTCTGTCGCTCACAAATCTATTGTGCAGCCAGCAAATCAAATGAGACTTTCCCGTTCCATTGGTTCCTCTTACAATCAGCATCTGATGCTTTCCAGACTTATTGATAATATACTGGTCATATATCTGTTCTTCATTTAAATGAATCGACCTGGAGTCCGTATCGCCAAACTCAATGAATTCCAAATCACGGAAAGGAACATGTGTAGCCATGAAATATTCAATGTCAACAGCAGTCCCATCCTTTTTTATCACATACTCATCCATCCGGTCAGAACACTTTATCCACTGCATCAACCAATCTCCTTTATCACAATATCCGAAAACTCATTTGTCTCCACGCCCCTCAAAGGATACAGTGATATCCTGATGGCATCCCGCGTAGAAACAAGCTCTATCCTGCCCTCGCTTTGAAGCGTCCTTAAACCATTAGATATGGCTAATGGCAATTCCCTATTGGAACACGCTGATGCCGCTTCCGGAATATTCTCCTTAATCCATGCCACAAACTGGACACAAGTCATTCTGCTCCCCTTTTTCAGTCCGGACATGGCATCCTCCATGCGCACTTTCATATTTGGAATCAACGTTTTATTATATTGATATGCGTGCCCCAGATACCGCGTCCAGAAACGCCACCCCAAAACATCATTTTCTTTTATGGTATCCACCCCTGTTTTTGCGGCAACAGCAGCAAAATCATCAAACCCATTCAAGGTAAAAACCTGATTTGCATTTGAGATAAACCATTCCGTAAGTTTAAAAAAAGTGCTGTTTTTATTCGAAAATATCAATGGAGCAACTGTCTTTCTAAATTCTCCGGCAGACGAAAGTCTCTCTCCGTCTACATTCAAAATATACTTATCCCCTTGCTTTTGAATCAGATTCAGTTCCTCTGCCGCCTCAACGGACCGCCTAATCTCTTCAGTGGTTGAAGCAGCCTTGTCAAGTTCGCACAGTTGGTGCAGCTCTGAAGAAGTATAGGGCTCCTTTTCCAATAATCTGCATATAGCCAATACCCTTTCCGGTGTAGGCCCAGGTCTCATATTATCATTTTCCTTAAACATTATATTTCTCCCTTATATACTATCCAAATTGTATGAATGACAATCCAGAAACTCGTTGATAGTCCGATTCTTAGAGACAATTCTTGTATCTGGTTTACAACACCATACTTTCCTGTATGCCGCAACCATTCCCCTGTTGGCCGCTTCGAAAACCTTGTTGCTAATAGCATCATCATCACATAGAACAATCATCAGCCCATTTCTAAGCACCCATGGAACCTTTTGAGCTACAACCAAAAACTCCGTATGATTCAATGTCATACAACCCGCTGAAAATCCCATTCCATAAGAATCGGAATATACCAGGCAGGCCAGCTTCAATTTATCTGTTTTCTCTGCAACCACCCTGATATCCGTTTCATCATAGTCTTCTATCGGAATCAACATATTGTTCAGCACGCCCATATACCTTCTTAGCAGCTTTCCTGGAGCATCAGGCCTCACATCTGCAACCGAATCCCTCCTGATTCTCATCGCATCCTCTTTCACAGACGAACCCTCAGGATGTACCGGACATCCACTGCATATAGGCTGAGCAAATGGGTAAAGTGATACAAACTGTTTGGCCCAACATTTGGCTCTGGGCTTATGTACCAGCTCCGCCATCTTGTGATAGCCCTCCACGCGCATCTCATATTCATGTTGCCTGTCGTCAGTCAGAGCCTCCGAAAGCCGCTTTTTATCCCGGAGCAATTCAACATCCTTTATCTTGAATTTGAAAAAATAAGCTTTTTTCTTTACGTCATAGGTAGCCTTTTCAACATCAATATATCCCTGTCGGTGAAGAAGCAGCAATGTATTCACGTTCCAACACATATTTCTCATTCCCGCGTGTTCAGCCGCATCCTCCGTGAACGATGTGGGCACAGTATTTAAATCCGCTGTCACAACATCACCGTCAATCATATTCCTATTATCCTTTAATATGCTATCTAAGCGTATCATCAGATTCTCTTTTGTCAGAATACTTTTTTTGACTAAGCTGAAAGCAACTGATAAATCATTATTATTATCATATTGCCCCATGTAATAAAACAAGACGCTCAGAGACGGCAATCCATCTCTTCCCGCTCTCCCAACCTCCTGATAAAACCTGCTCAAATTTTCAGGAACACAGGCATGTATCACAGTCCTCACATTATTCTTGTCCACACCCATTCCGAACGCCGATGTGGCTATCATCACATCAAACTCATTCTTCTTCCACTCCTCCAGTAAGTCTTCTCTATCCTTGTCTGACCGTTCTCCCGTATAAGTATGTACATTTGAAAATCCCTCCTGCCTTAAGGCACTGCAATACCGTTCTGCTACCGCAGGCTCAATCACATAAACAATAAGAGGCTTGGGCAGATATTTGACCATCTCTATAACGCCGCTCTCCCTTTGCTTGTAATTGTGATTTTCAACGCTTATATATCTGGGCTCTCTTCGCAGTCCATCACATCTGAATTGGATATTTCCTCCCCCGCTGCCAAACAAATCAAACAGTACCTCCACAACATCATCCGATAAGGTAGCTGATAGCAGATATGTCCTGATTCTGTTTTCTGCCAGTAACCTCAGCTCTTTTAACACAACAGAAAAAATCTGAAAATCAGGCCTGAACTTCACTCCCCAGTCAGGGACAATATGGGCTTCATCTATGACTACATTGTGAAGAAAACCCTCCATAGCTGCATCTCTCAAAACCTGATGAAACTCTATGTTCTTTAGGATTGCCTCCGGAGATGTAAAAATGAGCCTTGCCGTCCTGTTCCTGATTCCGGCTGTCATAGCGCTGTTGTCAGCACTACCCCGATAGCAATATACATTCTTCCTTACCTTATCCTCTGCATGACATTCTTTGGCCTGGAGATACTGGTCCTTAGCCAAAGATACTGTAGGTACAACAGCGATTGTCAGCTTTTCCTCTGATGCGGCAAGCAGTTGCGTTTCATCTTGCCAGGATCTGCCGTAATCCTTAGAC
>CAOKJI010000112.1 GCA_948468495.1 uncultured Dorea sp.
TAAAATATACCAAGATAGACTGGTGAGTGGACAGATGATGAATATTGCGATTATAGATGATGAGGCTGCGCTTCTGGAACATGTCAGGGAGTGCGTTGAGAGTGAGATTCAGCCAGAGGATGAGGCAGAACTTTTTACGTATACACGGGCGGAAGACTTTCTCCGGGAAGTCAGACAGGGAGCAGAATTTGACATTTTGGTTTCAGATATAGAGATGCCGGAGATGGGAGGACTGGAGCTTGGAAAACAATTGCAGAAGGAAGGATTTCGAATCTATCTGGTGTTCTTAACGGCGTATTCGGAATATGCAGCGGAGAGCTATACATTAGAGGCTTATCAGTATATACTCAGGGATGATATGGAAATCAGGCTTCCGATGATTCTGAGACAGTTAATTGATCGTGTAAAAAGGGAAAAGAAGCAGTTTCGTATGATAGGGACTCCTACAAATAAAGAGCGGGTGTATTACAGAGACATCCTATATATTGAAAAAGAAAAGGGGACAAAATATATACGGTATACAACTGTATATGGCGTTTATAAGGAACGGATTACACTGAAAAATTTAATCAGAGAGCTGACAAGCGATGAATTTATTCTGGTTGAACGCGCGTATATTATAAATGTGAATCATATTGCCAGCATGAAAGATGCGACGATTCGGATGGATAACGATACAGAGATTTATGTCAGCAGAAGCAATTTAAAAAGGGTAAAAGAGCAGATTAGTTTATACAGGGGGAGTCTGTAATGCTTGTGAAGGCGCTGCTGATATGGATTTCTATTTTGGAAATTGCGCTGCTGTACTGGCTGTTGTGCGGTACTGGGCTGGAAATAAAGACTTTTCGGAAAAAAGAATGGGGAATCATATTTATCAATATGATTAGTATGGGAGTAATTGCAGGAATCAATCGCAGTATGCTTTTCTTTTCGGATAATATGTTCATGATTAATGTTGTAGTTACCTGCGTGTGTACAATATTGATAGATAAGCAAAATATATTGCTGAAGGCTATCATCGTTATTCTGTATGATACGTCAGTAGCTTTACTGGATTTTTTCTTTGCTTTTCTGAGTATGATGGTATTGGAACATGAGTTTGAAGGCAGGGTTTATATATATGCAAATTCCATGATGGAATTTATCATATTTATCTGTTCGAGAGGAGCTATAGCAGCTATTGTCAGCCTGATTGTTAAGAAGAGGTATGAGAAAGTATATATATACGAATTTAGAAGGATCTTGCTAATAATCAGCATACTCATGTGTGTGATGCTAAGACGATATCAGATAATAATTGTAAAGCTTATGAGTGAGGGCAGAGAACAGGAAGCAAGAGAGGCAGGGATATCTCTTGCAGGAATTTTGCTATTCATTTTTTTCATATGGATGTTGTATATGAAGAATAGAATGCTGGAAAAAGAGAAAGAAATTCTGGCAATGCGGGATGACATGATAACGCGGAGATTTGCAGAGCAGGAAAGTACTATGGAAAAGATCCGGCAGTTATCACATGACTTAAAAAACCATTTTATTGTTTTAAAGAACTATGCGAAAGAAGGAAATTGTGAAGGAATACATAATTATATAGAAGAAATAGAAGATGAGTTTTTTGTGGTGAAAATAAGGACTTGGACTGGAAATCATATCGCAGACATGCTTTTGGAACAGAAACGGGTTTTAGCAGAACAGGAAGGAGTCTTATTTACGATACAGGCAGTGCCAATTTCGGAATGGATACTGAATGATAGCGAGACATGTTCCTTATTAAGCAATTTACTTGATAATGCTATTGAGGCATGTAAAAGAATGGAGCATAATGAAGATAAGTGGATAGCTATAAAGATTGAAAACCAAAAGCAATTACTATTCATAAAAGTTGAGAACGCTGTTAATGAAGCTCCAATTATAAAAAACGGGAAATTGAGTTCAGTGAAACATGATAAAGAGAAACATGGGTATGGATTGAAAAGTGTTGAGCGCATTGTAAGTAAATATGAAGGCGTTATCACATATCATAGTAAAGAGAGAGTTTTTCAGGTTAAGATATTGCTTTAAAAAATCAGTAATAAAGGAGGCGACAGAGGATGCAGCAGGATGTAAATTTAATTTATGCGGGTGATTTATCTCAGGAGCTGGAGGAAAGTGAAAAATTAATTCCAGATGAAACACAGATTGAAAATGCGTACACAAATACTCAAATGTGTAGTATGTTTTTGACAATTAAATGTTGTTAGCTGCAAAAGGAGTAAAAGAGCTGTTGTAGATATATTACGTTTTACAACAGCTCTTTTTCCATCATATAGGAAACTTCTTTTCGCAGATGATAAAAACAACCCTCCGCGAGGATGTGCAGCTGCGTGTGCGGAATGAAAGGTGTTCTGGTAAAGAAATAACAACGCGGGAGTGTGCGTAGCAAAAGGAATGGTGAAGAGTATGGAAGAAAAAGCGGTTTATTTATGTGAGCGGAAATACAATCAAGGGGAAGAGAGAGATAATGCTCATAAATGTAATTATTGGAGAGGATTACTGGGTGAAGAGATTTTTGAAACACTACGTAAAAAATATAGAAATTTTGGCCATTACTTAAGAGGTGATGATTTCGAAAGCAAGGTCGGAGATTTAAATCTTGTGAAATGGCTAAGGGGACAGACTGCGCCAGGTAAGGAATGTGATATTGTAGAACTTATAACAGATTATCAGGAAAAAGAAGATGATGCTCAGGCGGACGGGAACAGTATATTCTTTTGGCAATTTTATAAAAATCTGGTAAGTTACGGGGGCTGTTTATTGCAGTTGAAAATTCAGAATAAAAGTATTCTGAATAGAATAATTTCAGATTTTACAGGGCAATTGACGATACATTTACAAGATCTATGTATCAGGACATTAATTGTTGAGATGCATGATTACGACAGCCGGGGAAAGTTGATAGGAGAAAATGCGAAGGGTAAATATGACTATTTCTGTGAAGAGATACTTGTGCAGAAAGATTTTATACTGCGGGTATTTGAACGGTATCCGGTTCTTGGACGCTGCATAGAAGAAGCGATAGTAAATAATGGCGGATTTTTATACGGATATCGTGAAATGGTTTCAGCATGACAGGCAGGCAATACAAGAGGTATTTTGTCAGGGGAAAGATGTGCAGGGGATTCAGAGGATAGAAGGAAGCTCTTCGGATATGCATCATAAAGGACGTTATGTGGTAAAAGTTATGCTGGATAATGGAATGGAGATTTTATGCAAACCCCGTTCAATGGATAATGAAGAAAGATATTCGGAAATGCTGCAATGGCTGGCAGGGGAGACGCAGATAAGCCAGTATGAATATGCAATCCTGTCTTATCCGGATCATAGCTGGTGCAGCGTTGTTGAATATGCGTCCTGCAGGTCGAAGAAAGAACTGGAAAGCTATTATGAACGGCTGGGAGTGCAGTTGTTTCTGACATATTTGTTAGGAACCAGGGATTTGCACTGTGAGAATATTATTGCCTCCGGACAGTATCCTGTGTTAATTGATTTGGAGACACTGACTAATATCAGATATAACCGTAAAAGGGTAACTGCAAATGATGAAATCTATTATCAACTGTCGGGGTCAGTATTATATACAGGAATCCTTCCTTTTTATCACTGGAACCAGAATGGAAGAGGAGTTGACAGCAGCATAATAAGCGGTATGGAAGGGCAGCGTTATCCATTTCAGATTCCGGTAATTGTTGACGGAGGAACTTCCGATATGAGGATAGAATATCGGCATCCGGAATCCGCGAAAAATAAGAATCTTGCCACGCTTAATGGAGAATTTCAGGAACCGCTGCGGTATGGGAACAGTCTGAAACATGGATATCGGACTGCTTATAATGCGGTTATGCAAAAAAAAGATGAGTTCCGCCTTATATTAGGAAAATTAAAAGATGCAGAGTGCAGATATTTGATAGCGGATACGCAGCGTTACAGTATGGTTCTGTCAGGTTCTTATCATCCCAGTCTTTTAAGAGACGGGGCAGACCGGGAGCTCTTTCTTTACTCTATGTGGAAGGGAAGAAAGGAAGAGGAGAAGGAAATCGTGGATAGTGAGGTAAGAGCATTATTAGAAGGGGATATTCCGTATTTTTATTACTGTATGAGTTCTGCAAATCTGTATGATGACAGGGGACGGAGAGTCGGCGGTTATTTCGAACGAATGCCGATTGAACTGCTGTATCAAAAACTGGAAGAACTCGGTGAAGAGGATATGGAAAAACAGTGTGAGTATATAGAACTGGGACTGATGCCTGAAAGAACCGGTCAGTTTATGAATCGGATATATGGACCGAAGGAGAACAATATTTTTAGAAAGAATGCTAAAAGGACAGAAAAGTCTGCAATGATTAAAAAGAATATAGTATCACTGACGGAACGTGTGCTGCAGTATGCGGTATGGAATCAGGAGCATAGCGAAGTGAGCTGGTATGCAGTGCAATTGTCAGATGATGGGAGGAATAGCTGGGAGATACGGCCGATGAACTTGTATCTGTATAACGGTCTGGCAGGAATGCTGCTGCTTATGCAGAGTTTGAAAAAAATAGATAGAAGGCGTGAAATTATTGAGATATACAATGCACTGAAGAGAAAGATATTCTGGTATACAGATTCAGGATGCATATCGCTTGATAATCTTCAGTCTGGAAATACAGGGGCGTATGCAGGGGAAAGTTCGATTCTATATACATATCTGCTTTTGTATCAGGAAGAGTAGGATATGTTATATTTAGACTATGCTAAGAAGCATGCGAAGATTGTAGAACAATTGATTGAGGAAGATACAGAGTATGACCTGCTAAATGGAAATGCCGGGGCAGTGCATGTATTATTAATGTTGTATGAATTAACTGGGGACAGGACGTATCTTGATATCTCAGAACGGGCAATGGACGTATTGAAAAAAACGGCGGAAAAACAAGAGCAGGGGATTGGATGGATAACAGAAAAGGGGATACCGCCCATGACTGGAGCGGCGCATGGAAATAGCGGAGTATTGATGGCGATCATTCATTTGTGGATATTGACGTCGAAAGACAGGTACGAACAACTGGCAGAAAAAGTATGGACATATGAAGAATCATTGTATCGCCCGGAGGTGAATAACTGGGGTGATATGCGTCAGGAAGGAGATGGGACAGACACTGACGGGAGTATGGCATGGTGCCATGGAGCGCCGGGGATTTTGTATACAAGGATGCAATGCTATAACCTTGTGAAACGGCTGAATGGCCATAATGAGATGCCTGGAGGGTGTAAGAATACGGATAATTTGAAATGGAAAATCCGGTTTGAAAAGGATATGAGGAGAGCCTATCGAAAATTAAAAGAATACTGGAGACGTGACAGTTGGTGTCTTTGTCATGGAATATGCGGGAATCTCTGGATATTGAAAAAGGCGTCTGAGATTTTAGGGGAAGAACAGGATGAGCATTATAATTACTGTTCAGGCGAGACGGTTCATCTGCTGCCGCAGGAGAAAGTGAATCCCGGACTTATGAATGGATATGGAGGGATTCTGCTTTATCTGATGCAGATTCAGGATGAGGGAAAATAGGAGGTTTAATGGTCAAAAATTTATTGTTCAAAGCCAAGTGATTGAATTGCTGAATAATTTATGTATAATGATATTAACAGCAAGATATTTTATAAAAAAACGGTAAATTTATCAGAAAATTTCGCTTTGAAAATTATATGAGTAGGAGGAGAAGAAATTATGAAGAGAAAAATAAGAATGGTTATAATTTTTGCAGTTTTAGTTTTGGCATATGCGGTACCTATGTCGGTTAGCGCATCAGATAACGACCCTTATCAGGAAGTCATTGATAAGTTAAATGAAGAATTTTCAATGGATATTCATTTTATGACACCAGAGGAAAGGGCAATGTATTCGGATTCGTCAGAAAATATACAGGATATTATGACGCCAGAAGAACTTGAAGAAAAATTGCGTAAGACAATTATTGTAAATAATCGCGCGAACGAAGAGGCAGATAGAAAGATTGCAGAATTAGAGACAAAAGAGATAGAGGAAAGGACATGGGGGGTGTTTTCGGAAGAACCAGTGAATATGAGAACGACTAGCTTAGTTACAAGATATAAGGCGGTAGCAGGTGCAACAATAACTTTAGGTGCCGAGGTATCTGATAGCCCTGGTTATTGGGTATTTACAAAAATAAATAATGTTTATTCTACTGCGGATAATTCTGATTATCCTTTTGTTGGGAAATCATATAGGAGTAATCTTATAGATTCAGGAAGAACCTGTGCATTGGAGGCATTTGGTCGTACGATGCAGGGTAGAACTAATATAATAGTTGATGCTAATGCACGCCGCTATGCAGAATTTTGGGCAGGGAGTGGGATGTAAGTTGCCTGCGTTCCTCAGATAGAAATATATCATCAGACTCAGGATTAGCATAGAGATGCCTGGTGGTGGCGTGAAAATGAGATATATCCTTCCAACTATCCTGATACTTATCATTGTTTTTACAGTAATTGGGTACAAGCGGGACAGCGC
>CAOKJI010000113.1 GCA_948468495.1 uncultured Dorea sp.
GGTCGTTTAGAAACTTAAGTAATTCCCGGCTCTCTTCAAGGGTTCTTCCCCCAGGAATCCGGTGGTCTAAGGAAATACGGTAAATCACCGGCATATCTTTTCCTGCTCCGCGTTTCACCGCTTCCAGTATCTCAAATGCGAACCGCGCTCTGTTTTCCGGGCTTCCCCCGTATTCATCTTCACGCTTGTTCCAGAGCTCTGACAAGAACTGGTCAATGATATACCCCACATGTCCATGAATCTCAATTGCATCAAATCCTGCATTCGCAGCAATCTCTGCCGCAAGTTCCCACGACTTCATGATTTCATGAATCTCTTCAACCGTCAGCGGCCGGCACAGAATATCCGGATTAAATACAGAAGGCACCGCCGATGAAGAAAAAGGCACTCCGCCGCACTGGCTGGGATGCGCGTTTCTGCCCGTACCGCTTGATATCTGCGCAATCGCCTTTGCCCCATAACAGTGAATGCGTTCCGTCATACCGACAAGCGAAGGAATAATCCGTTTACTGTCAAAATAAGTCCCATAGATGCCCTGGGCTATTTTCTGCGAAAGATACTGGGAAGCTGTAATAATTGCCCCGACGCCGCCCTTTGCACGCTCCTCAAAATACCTGGCAAGCCCTTCTGACGCCGAGCCGTCCATATTTGCCCCATAAGTACCCATGGGACTCATGACAATCCTATTTCTCACTTCCATATTTCCAATAGAAAATGGTGTAAACAGCTCGTCATACCGATTTTTATGATTCAAATTTCCCATATTCCACAAAGCTCCTTTCTTCTACTCTTTTGTTATTTTGTTTAAGGAAGATTCGGAAAAATATGCATAAATAGCGCGCATACAATCGTCCCGCAGAACGTAGCTACCGTCGTCGATACAAACATCGGCGGGTATCCTTCCTTCATATCCAAATCAGCAATTCCAAGATTAATGATAATAGCCGTACTATACGGCATGGTATCCACAATGGAACATGCAAAACAAGATACCCGGTGTATAAAAGCCGCCGACAGTCCCGCTTCCTGACACCGCCCGGCAATCAGTGGGATTCCTACTCTTATCGCCGACGATGACGATGAAGTCAGCGCCGCAACAATACTGATTGCTATAATCAGAATCAGCGTGGGAGACAATTTCAAACCAAATACCCATGTCAGTAGATTCTGAAATTCCGGAAGAGACTGTACGATACTGGTAAATCCAACGATTGCTCCCACCGAACTGACCGGACCAAAGGCCATAATTCCTGCATCTGCGCAAATATCCAACAGTTCGCCTTGCCTGCTTCCGTCTTTTAGCGGAATATATTTCCAGAAAAGGGCCACTGCCAACAGCCATGCAATCATTGTTGCGCTAAAAATCGAAACCGAAAAAACATTGAACAAGATTACCAGCAGCAATAGCGGTACAAGAGAAATAAGCGCTCCCGGCCTCTCCTTATCCTCTTTGGCAACAAAATCCTTCGGACCATAAGCGAATACTTCTCCCTTAGCGACCGCTTTGCGTATCATCACCGTCATTAGCACAGTTACTACCGCAATCTCCGCGATAACTCCCGCAATACCGCCCCAGAGTCCCACATAGGAAGAGGTTCCCAGAGCATCCATCGCCAGAATATTCACCACTTCCGCCGAGCCCGGCCCCGACATTGCAAATGTGTATACACCGCAGGATAAAATTCCCATCACAAAACGTTTCGGTACTCCGGCCCGCTCCATCAGACGCAGGGCAATCGGATACATTGCAATAAGCGTTACAAGGGAATTCATACCGCAATAGCACAGAATCCCGCTTGCCGCTACCATCGCCAAAATACAGGATACATAACGGCTTGTAGGCGCCGCGCCGTCTTTGAACAGCTTATTTGAGAGGCTGTCTCCTATCGAATTAACCGCTCCGGAACGATTATAAATCTGTGCCAGAAGGCTCCCAGAAAAGATAAAGGGAAACAGAGACTCAAACATGCCGCTGAAACCTTTAAAATATACCTCTGACATTGTAGAGCCGAAATTCATTCCATTCAGGAAAATCACAGCGCTTGCCGCCGTCAAACCTACCATCAGCGGGCTCCACCGCCGAATCATCAGAATAACTACAATCGCAAACCCCAGAAATATACTGATATATCCCATATTCGTCCTCCTTATACCATCGTTGTCCCACCGTTCATCGAAACTACTTGTCCGGTAATAAAGTCAGAAGACATAAAATAGCGGACGATGTGATACATCTCGCTTACTTCCCCAGCCCTCTGAAGAGGACACTGATTTGTCCGGCTTTCCATGAGCTCAGGGTCAATCTTTACCGCATCCCAGTACATATCTGTCTTATGAGCCCCCGGAGCAATCGCATTTACCTGAATATTATATTTGCCAAGATCAATTGCCATTGCCTGGGTCATGCCGCGGATTGCAAATTTGGAACTTGCATATGCAATCGACCCGGCCGCCGCCCGCAGTCCCACCGCTGAACAGAGATTTATAATTTTTCCGAAATGATTTTCAATCATCAAGTCCACAAAATACCGATTCATATAAAATGTTCCTTTTACATTCACATCAATTACGCTACAGAAATCTTTCGTATTGATCTTTTCTGACGGCTGGTTTGTATAACACCCAGCATTGTTAACCAGTACTTTTAGATTCTTACCCATTACATCCTCCGTCCATTTACGGAAAGCAGCAACTTCTTCTTCATTTTCGATGGCAACCTGATATATCTCGATATGTACGCCATACTCCCTTGCAAGACGCTCCTGAACTGCTTCGCACTTCTTCTGATTCCCCTTGTATGTAATTATCAAATCATATCCCTCACGCGCCAGTTCTTCCGCAATCGCTTCACCCAGTCCCCTGGAAGCTCCTGTAACAATTCCATAATGCTTACCAGCCATAAATAACCCCTCTTTCTTTCGTGATTTACCTCAATTTTAGTTATTGTTTATAATCTACAATTTTATTCATGATTCTAGCGTGCGTCCCCAAATTGCTTTCTGCAAGATGCCGTCCCAATTTGCATCAGATTTTATGCTGGATTTGGGAGGTGTAGTGGGCTACATTGACCAAATTCAGCGTAAAATCTGGTGTGAAGTGGGGCGACAGATTGCAGGAATGAATTTGGGGACACGCTCTAGTACTCCATCCGGCCAGAAATCGAACTCCTGAACTGCCTGTCTTGCACTGGTATAAACCGACAGCTCATTAGTAAAGTGAATTTTCAAAGACACTCCAAAACACGAATATAATGATAGGCCTGATGAACCGCATCAATAATTTTCCCAGGCTTTATATTATCGCCCACCTGAACGCATTCTATATTTGCGGCCTTAACAGCTTGATACAGTTCCTGATTCGGACGGAATCCCGCTGCAAATACAACGTTGTCACATTCTATCTTCTGAATCTTTCCGTCCTGTTTCACCAAAATCCCATCGTCCAGCACTTCCATAAGTCCGGTTTCGCACAGAATCTTTGCGCCGCAGTTTTCTACCAGATACCGGATATTCTGATCATTTGCTACAAATCTTGCTCCGTTTTTCAAAATATCCGTCTGCATCTCCACAATTGTTACGTCTTTCCCTGCCATGCTCAAATCAACCGCGAGCTCGCAGCCCACGTCGCCGCCGCCAATAATCACAACGCGCTGTCCGACTTCTGCTTTTTTGCGCAATACCGAAACTGCCGTAACAACCTGAGGTTTGTCCGCGCCCGGAACTGGAATAACAAGCGGCTCCGCCCCGGTAGCAATCACAACAAAGTCCGGTGCAAATTTCTTAATCTCCTCAATCGTTGCTTCTTTATTCAGCTCAACGGGAACTTGATACTTTTTAATCTGCCGCATCATATACTCCACATAATCCATAACATCCGTCTTATATGCCGGACCGCCGGCTGCCGCCAGATTGCCGCCAAGAGAATCTTCTCTTTCCCAAAGCTCCACCTCAAATCCTCTCTGCGCCGCCGTTACCGCCGCTTTCATTCCGCCGGCGCCGCCGCCGATAACCAGAATCTTTTTATTCTCCTTTGCCGGAGTAAGTTCGTACTCATTTTCATGCATACTCAGCGGATTCACTGCACATGGCCTTGCATGTCCCTTCATAGCGTTAAAATGACATTCGCCGCATCCAACGCAGGGAACCACTTCCTCTTCTTTGCCCCTTTTAATTTTGTTCGCCCAATGAGGGTCCGCGATTAATCCATGACCAATCGCTATCAAATCAAGCTTACCTTCCTGCAGAGCGCGTTCCGCAACATCCGCATGGTTCAACTTCCCATGCGCCATTACCGGAACTTTCCCGGCCGCCTTCCTGACAATGTCAGCCGCTTCCAAATCAAATCCGTAGGGCTGATATACGCTGCTTACCATTCTCCAACGGCAGGAATATGCTCCCCGGCCAAAATGAATCAAATCCACCTTTCCTGAATCCGCAAGGGACTGAATCAGAGCCACTCCTTCTTCCATCGGCCGCTCGTCGTCGTCCACGCTGTCAAGGGTCAGTTTAATTGCAATCGGATAATCCTTGCCGCAGGCTGTCCGAACCTCGTCCACAATCTCCATCAGGAATCTCTGACGATTTTCCAGACTTCCGCCATATTCATCTGTCCTTTTATTCCATTTCGCAGAGGAAAACTGGTCAATCAGATATCCGCCGTATGCATGAATCTCAATGATATCAACTCCGGCGTCCATCGCCAGCTTTGCCGACGCTCCCATAGATTTCACCAGTCTCTTCACTCCCTCTGTGGGAAGTTCTCTGCAAATCAGTTCCGGTTTATAATAATTCGGACAGGGACTTGCGGAATACGGCGCGGTATATGGATCAATCCAGTTCATTCTTCCAATTCCCGGCGAAAGCTGGATTCCGAACTTCGCTCCGTAACAGTGTACGCGTTCTGCAATCATATGCAGCATATATACATCCTTTGTATTGATTAATTTCTGGCAGGGAGCCGGTTCAAATTCCGTAGACGAAACCACAGCTCCGGTTAAAACCAGTCCGACTCCTCCCTTAGCCCTTTCCCCATAGTAGTTCACATCCCTCATATTAAAGCTGTTCGTCACATCGGTTGTCGTTCCCATCGGGGCCAGAACCACCCTGTTTTTTAATGTCATTTGCCCAATTTTAATTTCATCAAATAGCACGTTCTAATCCATCCTTTCTTCTCTAATTGTCTCTTTTTACATTTATATTTTGTATCTTTGGTATAATTTTATTATACCTTGGTAACATTTAAAGCATATCATATCGTTTACTATTTGTCAATCAATACAGAACTGACGTATATATTTGACTTTCAACAGCAGATTCTCTATAATAATTAAAGAAAAAGGAGGCATATCATATGGCCAGAAAAGCAGATTCGGGCGATACAAAAGAAATCATCCGGGCATGTGCAATAGAAATGTTTCGCGAAAAAGGCTTTAAAAATGTCACAATTATGCAGATTTGTGAAGCAGCAGGCGTCACTAAGAGGACATTTTATTACCACTATAACTCGAAAGACGACCTAATCTACGGCCTCATTGACAACTCCGGAAGAAAAGCCGAGAAATTACTGGACGCCCTGACGCAGACGCAGTCCAATATCGGTATTCTGTGGGCCTTAATGAGCGTATACCGTATCGACACATCCAACTATGGACCGGAAATCACCCGCCAGATATACATTCATGCTCTGGAAGGAACTGATGAAGATTTTCCATATTCTACTTATCTGTTCCAGACAGCGGTAAAAACAGTTGCGAATGCCCAAAAAGCAGGCGAACTTAAAAATTCCGCCCCTCCGGAGGACATTACCTTCGCACTGTACCATGCATTCAGAAGCATATCCATAACCTGGGCCGCTCAAAACGGCTCCCTGGATTTGATAGCAGGCTTCCGCCAGGTGTTCTCTGTAATACTCGGCGTTGACCAGTCCCAGTTTTAATCATTCAATTACATCATTCTGTTATCCTCATTATCCGGCGATGATTTTTCTGCGTTACCGTTTGTAGGTAAATCTGCAAAACGGTAACGGAATCCAGCCAGTAAAAATATATCCCTTTCAAGCGGCTGGATTCCTTTTCTATAGACCCGCGTGTTCTTCCAAATGATAACACCAGTCTTTCTTAAGACTTATTCCGCTAAAACACTGCCATTTTCTTTCATCTTATGACTCAAAAGCAACGAAGCAGCCACGCCAATCAGTCCACAGATACCTGCTCCCATCATGGCAAATTCATATCCCGACGCATACGCCGAGAGCTGCTCAACTCCCTCGGCCATCTTTCCAGACGCCGCAGCATTCGATACCGCCTGCAGAACCGCAAGTCCTACTGAGCCTGCAAGACAGATTGCAATATAAGCCACCGCATTCCCGTCTGCTATCCGGCTTTTCGGCAGATATTCCTCCGCCGCATTATAACAAATCGTTACACAGCACGCATGTCCCAAACCTCCTATTGCAGAGATAACATAAATCGTAGCAAGACTTGTCGTCGGCGACAGCAGGATTCCATACAGGAATGCATTCAGCGATACAAGAA